>JAIBBY010000018.1 GCA_019694455.1 Pirellulales bacterium | reverse complement strand
CGTGGTGAGCTGTGGCGAGACGGTGGAGAAGTCGTAATGCTGGACGGAGATTCTCGACGCGTATTGCCGCATTGTGATCTTCGCCAAGCAGGTAGGTGGGCTGAACTACTTCAACGAGCGCGAGGCGCAAGAGCTATTGGGACTGAAATCGCGGCTGGGCTTTTCCGACCCGCGACTCGATCCCGAGATGAAAGATTGCGACATCTGCGCCAACGACATGTTCCGCTCAAGCTGGTCGCAGGTGGGGGTGGCGCCGCGGGCGTTCGAGCCGCCGCCGGCTATGGGGCGAAGCAATGGCAGCGGCGCGGCCAAGGTGGTGCGCGCCGCCACGGCCAACGGGCAACCGCCGGCTATTCCGAACGACCAGGAGGCGCTGGTGCAAATGATTACCGATCGGGTGTTGGCGGCCTTGACGCAGAAGTAACGGTGAAGCGCTGGCGGAGCCAGCGGGATACGGATGTGAGCAGGAGAAAAGTGGAGCAGGTGATAGGAGAGGAAGAACCCTCTCACCTGCGGCCGGGCGGCCGCGACCACTCCCCCTGCTACGCGGGGGTGAGGTGAAGAACGTCGAAGCAGCGCAAGCTTTTTAGCGGCGACCGCTGCACACGAGAACGAGGAACACATGCAAGCGACAGAAGAACTGGTACGCAGCGTGGTGCAGCAGGTCCTATCGCAATTGGGGACCGCCGCTACGCCGGTGAGTGGCCGCGGTCACGCCGGGCGGTTTGGCATCTTTCAGAGCGTCGACGAGGCGGTAGCCGCCGCGAATGTCGCCTTCGAGCAACTCTCCGAGCGGTCGCTGGAAGACCGCAAACGAATCATCGACCACGTGCGCCGCATCTCGATCGAGCAATGCGTTGAGCTGGGCACGATGGAGATGGAAGAGACCAAGATCGGCCGACTGGTCCACAAGATCGAAAAGCTCAAGACGCTGGGCGAAAAAACGCCCGGCGTCGAGTTCATGCGCAGCGATGTGTTCAGCGGCGATCATGGGCTGGCGGTGATCGAGCACGCGCCGTTTGGCGTGATTGGCGCCATCACGCCGGTGACGCATTCGCTGCCGACAATCACCGGCAACGCGGTGAGCATGATCGCCGGCGGCAACACGCTGGTGGTGAATCCGCATCCCAGCGGCAAGCGCGTGGCGGTGGAAGGCGTCCGCCGCTTCAACCAGGCGATCTATCGCGACCTGGGGATCGACAACCTGATCTGCGTGATCGCCGAGCCGACGCTCGAATCGGCCGACGCGCTGTTCAAGCATCGCGGCATTCATCTGATCTGCGTCACCGGCGGTCCGGCAGTGGCGCGGGCCGCCATGCAGAGCAGCAAGCGGGCGATCGTGGCCGGTCCCGGCAATCCACCGGTGGTGGTCGACGAAACCGCCGATCTGGACCACGCTGCGCGCTGCATCATCCAGGGGGCGTCGTACGACAACAACCTGCTGTGCATCTCCGAGAAGGAGGTGTTTGTGGTCAATGAAGTGTTCGACCGGATGCTGGCGGCCATGGATCGCGCGGGCGCCGCGCGGCTGAACGCCCGCGAGGTCGACGCGCTGACCAAGGTGGCGATCACGCAAGTCGGCGAAGGTGCGCACAAGCACGATGCCCCCTCCAAGGATTTTTTGGGCCAAGACGCCGCGGTGCTGGCGCGAGGAATCGGCAAGCGCGTGGCCGAGTCGACCGAAGTGCTGTTCGGCGAAACCGACGAGCACAACCCGTTTGTGCCCGTCGAACAGATGATGCCGTTCTTGCCGTTCGTGCGTTGCCGCAACGTCGACGAGGCGATTGCCAAGGCAAAACAGTACGAGCACGGGTTTCGGCACACGGCGCTCATTCACTCGAATAACGTGCGAAACATGACCAAGATGGGGCGGGCGATGGACACCACGCTGTTCGTCAAGAACGGCCCGTGCATGGCGGCGCTGGGGCTAGGGGGCGAAGGGTACCTGTCGTTCTCGATCGCCACGCCGACGGGCGAAGGAGTGACGACGCCACTCACCTTCACGCGCGAGCGGCGCTGCTCGCTGATCGACGACCTGCGGATCCTGGGCAAGTAAAGGAGCGGTCGATGCAGATGGCTCAAGTGGTTGGCGCGGCGACCGCCACGGTAAAGCACAAGACGATGGCCGGGACCAAGCTGTTGGTGGTGCAGCCATTGATGGCCGACGGCGCTTCGGCAGACGGCAATCCGCTGTTGGCGGTCGATCAACTCGGGGCGGGGCGCGGCGACCGGGTGCTGATCACCAGCGACGGCGCCCTGGTGCAAACACTACTGGGCGACACCACGCCGGTGCGCTGGAGCGTATTGGGACTGTGCGACGAATGAGCGACAGCGCCAGCCAGAACGGTCGAACACGCGTCGCCGCGAGCGATGTGGAAGCGATCGTGCGCGAAGTGCTGGCGCGGTTGGCCGGCGCCGAGTCCCGAGTCGCGACCCGAATCGAAGCCACGATGAAGTCGCCGCCAACAACGGACGAGCGATCGCTCTTGCTGACAGAACGGGTAGTGACCACGCGCCTGCTGGAAGGTCGGCTTGCCGGGGTCGCGACCGTGTCCGTGGCGGCCCGCGCGGTGGTGACCCCCGCGGCGCGCGACCTGTTGCGCGAGCGAAAGATTGCACTGCGACGCGGCGACGCGGCGGAAGCGGCGACGAAAGCCGCGCCCGCGGCGCGCCTGGTGATAGGTGTGGCCGAGACACACTTTGATCCGGCGGCGCTGGTGGCGCGTGTCAAACCGCGCTTGGCCACCGTGGAGCAACTGCCGCGGGTGGGACTGGCTGGCGTGGTGAGCGAACTGGCCGACCGCGTGCGATTGGGAGGGGACCGCGGTGTGTTGTTCACTGGCGAGCCGCAGGTAGCGCTGGTGCTGGCCAACCGCCATCCGGGCGTGCGGGCGGTCGCGGTCGGCTGCGCCGACTCGATGCGCCGGGCGCGCGCCGCGATTGGCCCCAACGTGCTGGTGATCCAACCGCGCGGCAAGAGCAGCTATCAAATGGAGTCGGCGGTGATTGAGTTTTCGAGCGGCGCTTGCGAATGTCCGCCGCAGTACCGAGAGGCGTTGAAATAAATCGCTATGCAAATTGCCAAGGTGATCGGAACAGTGACCCTCGCGCGGCAGCATCCCACGATGCAGGGCGCGCGGCTACGACTGGCGATTCCGCAATCGCTGGCGAACCTGCGCGGCGAGTCGCCCGAGCAGCAAGAGCCGCTGGTGGTGTACGACGAGTTGGGCGCCGGCCACGGCAGCCTGATCGCGCTCAGCGAAGGACGCGAGGCGGCGCAGCCATTCGACCCGGCGGGCAAACCGATCGACGCTTACAACGCGGCAATTCTGGATTGGGTGGAAGTGGGGGCAGAGTGAAGGAAGTCGAACCGCGGAGGCGCGGAGACGCCGAGAAGAATCGAAGAAAGCACTGGCAAAGCCAGTGGCACACGAGGTGAAGCGATTGCATCGCCAGTGTGACACGGATGTGAGCAGGAGATTTAGTGGAGCAGGTGATTGGGGCGGATAAGGCCCCTAGCCCGCGGCTGGGCGACCGCGACCTCTGCCCCGGCTGCGCGGGGGCGAGGTGGGGAACGACAATTCGGGAATAGATCGGAACGGTGAAATGAAAGTCAGCATTATTGGCGGCGGCGGATTGGTGGGCTCGTGTACCGCGTTTGCGCTGCAAACCGGACGCGTGGTCCGCGAGATCGCCCTGCTCGACGCCAACGCCGAGATGGCGGCCGGGCAAGCGCTCGACCTGCTGCACGGCGCCACCCTGATGGCCGATCAGACCATCACCTCCGGCGGTTACGAACAGGTGAAGGACAGCGATCTGATTTGCATCACCGCTGGCCTGCGGCGCAAGCCCGACGAGAGCCGGCTCGACTTGATCAATCGCAACGTCGATCTGTTCATGAGCATCCTGGGGCAGATCGAGAGCGCCGGTTACCGCAAAGACGCCGTGGTGCTGGTCGTCTCCAATCCGGTCGACGTGCTGACTTACCTGGCGGCGCAGCGACTGCGGTTGCCGTCGTCGCAGGTGATTGGCCTGGGGACGCAGCTCGACACGATTCGCTTTCGCAGCTTGATCGCCGAGCGGCTCGTCGCGCCGCCGACGCAAGTGAGCGCGCTGATCCTGGGCGAACATGGCGATAGCATGGTTCCGATCTGGTCGAGCGCCACCATCGGTGGCCTGCCGGTGGAGAAGCATCCTCGTTGGGCCCCCAAACTGGTCGACGAGTTGTTTCAGCGGACCAAAGGATCGGGCGCCGAGGTTATCAAGAAGAAGGGAGGCGCTGGCTTTGCCGTGGGACTGGCGATTCAAGAGGTGATCGAATCGATCGCGCTCGATCGCCGGCGCGTGCTGCCGGTCTCCAGCGTGCAAGAAGGGTGCTACGGCCTGCGCGACGTGGCCCTCTCTGTGCCCACCGTGGTAGGCCGGGCCGGAGTGCTGGAGACGCACGAGTTTGAGCTGTGGCCCAAGGAGGTTCAGGCGCTCAAGAAGAGCGGCCAGGTGCTGAGGCAAACCATCGACACCGTGCTAGGCCGCATCGGTGCCGCCAAGTAAAGGAGCGAACAGCCATGCAAAAATCGCTCGACCAAAAGCTGGCCGCGATTCACGCCAATCCATCTGGCGCCAAGGACTTCATCATCGCCGACGCCAAAGACGCCGACATGGCGTATGGCATCGGCTCGCCGGGGTTGTCGCCCGAGTCGCACGCCGGCGAAGTTCGCTTTCGCACGCTCACCGAGTACCGCGCGCAGATTCGCGAGATTGTGCGGCAGGGGTTGGTCGACATCATGCTGATGTCGTCCAGCACCAATCATGTGCTGACCCTTGGCGAGCGGCTGTTCGAGTCGAGCCATGTGACGCCGGCGGTGCGGGCCAACGACACCAGCGACATCTTCGTGGTCCGCGGCGGCGCGTACATTCAAGAGCCGTCGCGGCCGTTTCGCTCGGCCAGTCTCGATCACGTCATGTGCGGGCATCTCGATTGCGATCCCAACGAGCGGCAGCGCGGCGCGAACCTGGGGCTGTACAGCGTCACGTTCAACAATCGGCTGGACGAAGACCTGGCCTCGCTCGAAGCGTATGGCGCGTTTCGCGCCGAGGCGGAGCGCAAGGGCTTTCGACACTTCCTGGAGGTGTTTGATCCCAACGCGCCGCAGGGTCTCACGCCCGAGCAGGTGCCGCAGTTTGTGAACGACTCGATCACCCGCACCTTGGCGGGCGTGGCGGGGCCGGGGCGGCCGGTGTTCCTCAAGGTGGTGTATCACGGCCCCAAGGCGATGGAGGAACTGGTCGCCTACGATCCGCAACTGATCGTGGGCATTCTCGGCGGCGGCGCGGGCACCACGTACGACGCCTTCAAGCTGATCGCCGAAGCGCAAAAGTACGGCGCCCGCGTGGCCCTGTTTGGCCGCAAGATCAACAGCGCCGAGAGCCAACTGGCGTTCGTCGAGTTCTTGCGATTGATCGTCGAGGGAGCGATCTCGCCCGAGGAAGCGGTGCGGGCGTATCACGGCGTCTTGCAGCGATTGGGGATTCGCCCGCAGCGGTCCTTGGCCGACGACTCGGTGTTGCAGACGGCGGTGATGAGTTACGGCGGCGCGAGCGTCAGCCTGCCGCGCGCGATCACGGCCAACTCGGCAAGCGCGTCAGCAAAGGACACGGCCCAAACGGCAGCGTCTTGCGGCTGTGGCGGACCGAGTCACCACGCGTGCCAATGCGACAACAAGCCGGCGGCGAAGCGGGGATCGCATGTGTCGCCAGCCGCGCAGGGCGAGCCCGACTTCGCCAAAATGACACGCGCCGAGAAGCTGGCCTGGAACCAGGCCCGCCGCGATCGAATTTTTGGGTAGACGCGGCAGGCAGTCGAACTAGCCGCGATGCAGTAGCCTTCGTAGCTCGACCTGATGAGAGCCGTTCATATTGAGTACGGCGACGGTCGTCCGGCCAATTGCCGTGCGGCCTACGATGACATCTTGATCGATGCTGAAATGCTCAATCCATGAATCCTTTCTTGGATGGAAGAGTCGCGTAAGGTCCGCCGATAACGGGTCGATCCCAGCAAGATTGGGACCTTTGTGCAGGTTGCAATGCACGCACGCTAGCGCCAAATTGTCCGGTTCGTCCGCGCCACCATGTTTGCGCGGAACGATGTGCTCAACGTGAAACGACACAAACAACGAATCTTCTTGCGCGAGCAAGCAATATTCGCAACAGCGCTTGGCGCGGTCACGCACCAACTTGCGAAGCGCTGGGTCCATCTAATGCGCGCCGGACTGATTCAAAATTCGTCGCGCATTGGCCTGGAGGACGGCGACGAATCCGGCCGCATGCACGTACGTTTCATACTCGGCCCGCTCGTCGTGTGTTAGCTCGCCGTCGGTGTTCTTGCTCGCCAGTTCGTCGATTCTGGCCTGCATGTCGGGATCGGCCCTTAGGTTGACGAGACGCTGCGCCATTTCTGGCGTCAGGCAATCGGCGACGGGGGCAAGAATGCGATCCAGTATTTGAGTAGGCGTCATGTCGGTATTCTATCACAGGCACACAAAATGGCAGCCATCATCCGCACATGGCCGCCAGGTCGCGGACGTAGTCCAAGGCTTCGTGAACCTCCGGCGCTGGCGCGCCGCACTGGCGGCCGCGGCGGTCGCACTGGGCCAACAGTTCCAGCTCTTCAAAGCTTTCGTGTTCCAGCAGTCGGCGTCGCCCCCGCGCGCCGAGCGTGCCGGCGCGCAGCGCGGCGGCGTCTTCGTGGCTGGCGATGAGCCAGGCAGTGCGCTCCGAAATGTAGCCATCCAGCGCCGCCAGCCCGGTGGCGACGCGGTCGTGCGGGTCGATCGCCTTGCCTACGTCGTGCAAGAGCGCGGCCAGCAGAAACTCCTCGTCGTACGGCAGCGCGTCGCGCGCCAGTTCAAAGACTTGCAGGCTGTGGTAGAGGGCGTCTCCCTCGGGATGCCACTTGGGGTTTTGCTTGATATGCTCCAGCGGCCAGAGCAGCATTTCGTAAAGGAGAAAGCGGTCGAGCGGTTCGGCGGCGCCGCGGCGCGCGAGACGCTCTGCCGACTGACTGCCGTCGAACATCCGCGACCAAGCCAGCACCTCGTCGCGAATTTCCTGATCGGTCGGCAGGTCGAGCGGCCGGGCCCAGCCGCCGATGATCTGCCGGGCGGCGCGGAGCTTGGCGCGATAGCAATCGGTTTCTTGACGCGAGCAGAGGAGCCGCGCTGCCTCGGTGGCGATTTTTCGCCGCGTCTTTTCGCTCGTCATATCGTGGCGTCGCTGCCGGGGGCGACGCGTACGAGGACCGTTGGGTTGACGCGATCTCTGGCGATCGCGCACAAGAAGCGCGTGCAACGCGACTCCAACTTCATCATACGAAGGCGACGTGTGACAAAATAGACCACCTAGGGCAGCGTCCTAGGCGGCATGGCCATCAAGCATTTGCAATCGTCACAATTCCCTCACCCCTTGTCTTGCCCCAGGTCGATGTCGTCCAGGTCGAATGAGGCGAGGGGCCGCTCGGCCTCGGGCGGAGGCGGCGGCGCGCCTTCGATGGCGGCGGTTGGCGGGGCCGGCGCATCGTCGCTGATCGGCAGCACAAAGACTCGCGTGCCATGCACCTCGGCCACGCGCACGCGTTGGCCCGGTTCGATGGCGATGCCTTGGCTCATGGCGTCGATGGTCTGGCCGGCGATCTCTACCTGGCCGCTCGGGAGCATCACGGTGCGGACCACGCCGGTCTTGCCAACCAGTTGCTTGAGCTCGCGCAGGCGCTGATCGTCTGGCAACACCTGCTGCTCGCTCGGGGCCTCCAGCAAGATGCGGCGGCCCATCGGCGTCGACGGCCAAACGCGAAAGGCGAGCATCAGCATGGCCGGCACGCCAAAAATGGCCATCGCCAGCACCATAAGTCCCAGCAAGGGGCCGGCCGCGAAGCCAAAGCCGATCGCCGCCAACACCGCTAGCGCCGCCAAGGCGCCGAGCACGCCGCCCGACGGAATGAACACCTCGGTGGCGATCAGGCCCAGCCCGATAAAGAGCAGGACCAGCGCCCAGAACAATAGCTGCATAGCGATTTGCCGTTAACCCAGGGAGGCCGCGCGCTGATCGAGCCGCACGACCACGCGATGTCCACGCACTTCGACAACGCGAACCGGACTGCCGGCCGGGAGAAACTCTCCATCGGCGAGCACGTCGACCAGTTCGCTATCGAAGCGGGCCTTGCCGGCGGGACAAAGCGGCGTCACGGCGCTGCCGGTCGCGCCGCGCAGATGGTCGAACTTGGCCAGCGCTTCGCGCTGCGCCACCACCTGTTGCTCTTCCGCGGATGGGGGCGCGAGAACCATCTGACCAAAGCCGGGCGTGCCAGGCAAGAGTCGCTTGACGAACACCGCCGCGACGATGAAACCGACAAAGACGCCCGAGAACATGGCCAGCGAGCGAAAGAGTTGCGCGGCCTCGTATTCGTCGCGCGGAAAAACAAACGTCTGGCTGGCCAACAACACCGAAACCAAGATCAGCGCGCCGCCGCCAAAGGCAAAGACCCCCACGCCCGGCAGCACCAGCACTTCCAAGAGGATGCAGGCCACGCCGGCCGCGAACAACAAGATTTCCAGCCAGTCGGCGGTGCCGCCGAGATGATGGCTCCAAAAGAAAAGGAGAAAGCAAAGTCCCGCGGTGAAGCCCCCCGCGCCCAGGCCGGGCGTATGGACTTCGATATAGAGGCCAATGGCGGCCAGCGCCAACAGCGCCCAGCCCGCGGCGCTGGAGTTGAGCACCTGCACCAGGCGATCGACCCAGGAAGGCTCGACCAGGCGCGGCGCGCTCTCCAAGCTGTAGATGGCGTTGAACTCGTCCCAATCCTTGGCCGTGGCGCGGGCCAGGCCAAGCTCCACCGCTTGCGCGCCCGACAGTTGCAGGTGCTTGCCGGCCGTGGTGACGCGGTCGGCCTGCTTCCAGGCGATGGCGTCCTTGAGGTCGTTCACCTGCTCGGGGGTAAAATAATCGCTGGCGCCGTCGCCGGCATGTTCGTAGCGAAAGACCTCGACCGCCGGATCGGTCAGCGCCATGGCCAGCGCGGGAGAGCGTCCCTTGCGACGGGCGATTTCGCCGACAACGCGGGCGAGCGTGGCGGCCTCGTCGGCCGGCAGTTTGCGCGTCCAATCGCCGCCGAGCATGGCGCCCGGCGCCATGACGATCTGATCGCAGGCCAGCGCCAAAAAGGCCGAGTCGGCCTTGGCGGCGCCGGCGATAAACGCCACGGTGCGCACGCGATCTCGATCGAGGTCGGCCAGATGATTGGCCAGATTAACGCTGTCCAGCGGCGCGCCGCCGGCGCTATCGATCTCCAAGACGATGAAGTTGGCGCCGTGGTCGCGAATCTCTTTGTCGATCATGCGCTGCGTCTGCTGCGCGAGGCCAGTGCTGATTGGCCCGGCGAGGCGGACCCGCATGGGACGCCAGTCAACCGCCAGCGCGGCGTCGTCGTCGAGCGCCGCGGCAGATAGGCCGTACACGCGGGCCAGCGCCGCGCGATCGGCGGCCAATACGCTAATGAAGCCCAGTTCTTTGGCCTCGCGTCCGGTGAAGCGACCCGCCTCGCCGGCGCGAATCAACACCTTGGTCGCTTGTACGGCCCGCTCTTTTTCCAACTCTGGCAGGCGCTCGCGCAAGATGTACTCGCGGCTGACCTCGGTCTCCACTTGCAGCACCTCCAGCCGCGGGTCGAGCATGCCGAGCACAACGTCGGGCGGAATGGTGCGGCGGCGCTGCGCAATGCGGTAGTACACGTCGCGCAGGTCGGGGCCGATCGAGCGCTCGCTGGCGCCGGCCTCGCCAATTTCGGCGTCGCTGGGCATGGCGATCTCGTCGCAGGCAATGGCCACCAGCACGTTGTGCCCGGTGGCGCCCTTGGGCAAAAAGGCGACGGTGGTGGCGCCGTCGAGTTCGTCGCTGGAGAGAAAGCGGGCCAGATCGAGCGCTGGGCCGAGCGCGGTGGCGCCGTTGTCGATCTCAAAGACCAGCAGTGGCCACTGGTTGTGCGCGCGCGCGTCGGCGACAAAGCGCCGCACGGCGCGCTCGATCCGCTGCACATCCCGGATGGGGGCAGCGACCTTGATCAAATGGGCCGAGCGGCGCTGCGGATTGGCCGCTGGATTGGCCTGCGCTTCCGCCGGTTTTGGGGGCGCTTCTTGCGCCGCCGTCAGCGCGCCGCACAGCAGCCAGGCGCATCCGAACACTAGGGCTCGCGCCGGGCGATACGTCGTGCGCAGCAACCAGCGCCAGGCGAGCATTTTTGGCGGCTCCACCCTGATCCAGGCACTAGGGCGCTTTGGCCGGCAGCGCCGTAAGTGCAAACCATCCTTAACTTTCCGAGTCTACACCTGCGATTATAGGAAGGGGGCGCGGTGAGTCAAACTTAGCGGACCGCGATGAGTGGCGCGCGGCGATCGGCAACCACTTTCGGCGCAATGAATTATCGCTGGTCGGCGCCGCGGCGACGATTCAGTGCGCGGCGCGGGCAAGTGTCGCCGACGCTACTCAAACCAGTAGGAGTAGAGTCGCGCGGCGGCGAGGGTGAATTCGAGCCGAACGGGCACGCCGGGGGGCGGCAACCGCGCGGCGCCAGTCCATTGGACCTGTTGGCGGCAATCGTCGGCTCGCAGCGGCGCCGCTGCGCAAGGCCCATCGGGCGACGCCTGCGGAATGATTTGCAGGCGCAGTTCGCCGTCGCCGACGTCGGCGTTGATGAACAGCGCTTTTGCCGCCGGCATGAGAAATGGTTTGGTCAACAGGCGGCCGGTTTGCACGCTGGGCTCAAGCGAGATGAAGCCGTCACGGCGGAGTGTGGCCACGCCGATCGAAGTCTTGACCGACTGCCAGTAGCTCGCGGACTCGGGGGCGTCCGCCGCAGGGCGCTGCCGATAGTCGTGGTTATGCGCGGAAGCGGAGTAATAGATCAACAGCTTGTCGCCAGCTACGACAATCGGTTGCGCGGCGGTAAAGATGATGCCGGCGTCCCAGCTATCCACGGGGCCGTTGGGGATGAAGACCTCGCGATCCGCTGCGCGGCGCCATTGGACGCCATCGCGACTGGTGGCCAATTGCACGTCGATCTGATGGGTGGTTCCTTCGTGAAAGATCCAAGGCAAGCCCAGGTAGAGCCCCTCGTATCGCGCGACGCCCATGCCATAGATTTGCGCGCCGGGGCCGTCGTCGGCGTCCGCCTCCAGCACCAGTTTGGGCGGCGTCCAATCGACGAAGTTCGCGCTTTCGCTGCGCGCGAGGCGGCGCCCCTCGACGCCAAAGCGACCGTAGGCGACATACTTCTTTAGCGCCGAGTCGTAGATCGCCTGCTGGCCAGTGTCGCTGGCGAAGGGAATCACCGGGTTTTTGGCGTACTCGGTCCAGCGTTTGCCATCGGCCGAAAAGCTGACGCACATGGCGTTCACGTCGATCCCTGGCGCGCCGGCCAACGGCACATGATGTTCCCAGTACAGCGCCTTGTAGCGGCGATTGTTGTCTGGCTCGTCGGCGTCGTGGACGACGGCGATCCCTTCGACGCATTCCCGCCCGATGCGACAGAGGTTATTGGCGGTCGAGCCATTGAAATCGACAAGGCCGAGCGGGGGGAGTTCAAAGTGGAGGCCATCACGGCTCTCGGCATAGCCCACCAGTTGAAAGTTGGGGACGCGCTTGCGGCCGTTGACGACGACGGGCTCTTCAAACGGAAGCCGCGGCACGGCGAGGTACCACAGCTTGACGAGGCCGTCGGCAGGGTCGCGGAGCGCCGTGCCATAAAGCTGGCAGCGAAACCCCTGCCAGGGAGTTTGGTCGTAGCGCAAGATCGGATTGCCCGCGAACTTTTCGGGCTGATGGAGCACGCGGCGCAGGCCGTCGAGTCGTTCGACTAATGCGTCGTCGACAAAAAGATGTCGCACACCGCTGGGCAGCGCCGGAGTCGTTGGCTCACCGGCGCGCAAAGGGGCGCTGCGGCGGCCACTGGCCAAGCCTAGCCCCGCGGCGGCGCCGAGCAGGAACTGTCGTCGCTCGGTGCGCGGCATGGCGACTCGCAATGTTTGGTTCGAAGGCGGGTCGAGGCGAATTCGAAAAACGATCCGGGGACGGCCGCGAATCCCGCGACCATCCCCGTTGGATCATTCAGATTATTACCTGCCAGCTCAGCGCGTGCGCCGCCGGCGAATCATCATGAAAAACGCGCCGCCCACCAGCGCTAACAGCGCGGTGGAGGGTTCGGGCACAGCGGTGAGCGCCGACAGCGGATGGTAGCCGATGTTGGCGTTGATCGGCGCCGAAACCGTGCCGGTCGTTTCGTCCATCGAGCGCCACACGCTGATCGTGCCGCCGCCGCCGAAAAAGGCGCCGTACAAATCGCCCAGGTTGTTGTCGAAATCGAGCGAGATGTTGTTGGGGCCAATGTCGGTGACGATCGGCGCGCTGGCGACCCCGGTGACCGGATTGATGGTGAAGAAATCATCGGCGCCGGCTGCCGGGCCCACGCCGTACAGCACGCCCCCCGGACCGAAGGCGATCGAATCGATATCGTGCCCGGCGCTGGCGTTGATCGTGGTGAACGCGCCGGTGCCGAGATCGATCGTGCCAAAGCGTTGCGGCACGCCGCCACCAAACGCGGCGGCGTAGAGGGTTTGCGTCGAGTCGTCGAAATCGAGCGAGACGACGTTGGGGCCAATGTCATTGCTGATGACATTCAGCGCGCCGGTGGTGGTGTTGACCGTGAAGAACGGCGTACCACTGCCAGTGCTGGCGGTGCCGTAGAGCACCTTGGCGGTGCTGTCCCAAGCGAGCGCGCTGATCGACATGCCGACATTGGAATTGATGAGCGTGGCGACGCCGGTGACCCCATCGATCGAAACAAACTGGGCGCCCGCCGCCCCATAGAACAGGCCTGCGCGGGCCGTGGCCGCCGGCAGCAGCCAAACCGCCAGCGCGGCGCAGAGCAGAAAGAGTCGAACTGGAGGCCGAGTCATTAGCGTTCTCCTTCAGGGGGCTTGAAGCAACAAAGTGAAACCAAACGATTATCGGGAAAGGGGCGCGGTTTGCCGCGCCGCCATCGCCATCGCGTCAAATTCTCGCGGATGCAACCGGCGCCAGGCGTCCATGGTGGCCAGACTGGTTTCCAATCCGGCGCGGATGTGCCGCGTCATGAGCTCTTCCGCTTGTCTTGGTTGGCGATTGCGAATTGCCAACGCAATTTGATGATGATCGCGCACGCTCACATCCCAGACACGAGCAAGTTCTTCGATATGCCGCTCTTGACCCGCCTTGGGGAGCGTCAGCAACTGGGAGCTTGCGGCGTTGGCCAAGATGACCTTGAAATTGAAGGCCAGGCCCAACGCCTCCAATTGCGCGCCCATCCGCGTGATCCAGGTGTTGCCGGCGGCGCGAAAGATGACTTCGTGAAACGCGCGATCGAGCGCGCCGGTGCGATGCAGCGAGCCCGACTCGAGCACGCTGCGTGGGCGCTGGCGCCAATCGCGAAGCGACTGATCCATGGCTTCGAGCAGGCGCTGGAGCTCGTCGAGATCGGCGGCGGTCCCCCGCTCGGCAGCCTGCGCGGCGGTGAAGCGCTCCAACCATTCCCGCGCTTCATAAAGATCGACAATCTCCTGCCGCGACGGAATGCGCACAAACCAGCCAAAACGAGGCAGCACATCGACCACCCCCTCGGTGCGCAGGCGGGTGAACGCTTCGCGGATCGGCGTGCGCGAGACACCGATTTCCTGGGCCAGCGCGATCTCGCTCAGGCGAGCGCCGGGGCTGATTTCCCCCTGCGAGAGTTTGCGCACTAGATGTTCGTAGACGCGCTGTTCGAGATTGCCGCGCATGGATTACGTCCCGGAGAAAAGGCAATTTGCTTGTATACAAGCGGTATACACGGCAACTTTAGGCACCCCAGAGGTGGGGTGTCAAGGAAAATCGGGCAAAGAATCGCCGGATTTTGGGGGGCAGCAGCCAGTCTCGGGCTGGCGATTTAAGAGGACAACATCCGGCGTAGCCGGAATGTCCCTTTCGCCGTGAAAACAGCATGGCCGCGCCGGTTCGCAGGAGAAACGGCGAGACGCCGGAAGGTGCGGCGAATGTTCCTACGGGCCGACTAGCGCCGCGGCGGCTGCGCGGGACGAGTGGCCTGCTGAGGGGCGGCCTCAGGGACGGTAGTCACCTGCGCCGGATCGTCGACGACCGGGGCCCCGCCCGCTGGCTCGACAATGCGTTTCCAAAATGGCGGCGTGCGCGGCGAGTCGAAATCGCCGATCAGCTTGTCGACCAGATCATTGGTCTTGATGTTGAAAAACTGATGGACCGTGGTGGTCTTGCCGTTGGGCAGATCGAGTTGCAGCGCGAACGGCAGCATGCCCTCCTCGGTGAGCAACAGTTCTGCCCGCTGAAAGTTGGCGGCGTCGCTCTGCAGTTTGGGATAAGCCTCGACGCAGATCTTGTCCTCATGCCCCTTGGGGGGCTGCTTGAGTCGCAAGAAGTAGCGCTTCTTCAAGGTCTCGGCCTTGGCCCCAAAGATAAAGGGTAGCGGACCGTTGGCGATCGCCGCGCCTTGCATCTGTGGCGGCAGTTGCCGCTCGATCACCTGTTTTTTGGCGTAGTTGAATTCATAGATCGCCTTACCATCGCAGCGCCAGTCTTCGAGATAGTCGCCCGTCTTCTCATCGCGCACGCGATACAGTCCCCGGTCGGGCGATTTGTACTTCATGTCGCCGACGGCGGTGGTGTTCTTTTTGAATACGAGGTCGTACTCCCAGCGTTTGAGATCGCAGCGAAACAGAGTGATCTGTTCGCTGCGCGATTCCCACTCGCGGAGCATCTGATCGAGCTCAAGCTGCTCGTCGGGCGTGAGTTGAAATGGCTGCGCGGGGGGCGCCTCATCGGGCGGCGCGGTGGCCGGAGTGGCGGCGGCAACGCGAGCGCGTGGCTGCGCGGGGACCGCGGCCTGACGAGTGGCTGGGCGCTGTTGCGCTGCGGCGCCGGGCGCGGGGCGCGTGCGGATCGGTTGTTGTGCGCGGGCGTCCACGCCGGAGCAGAAGACCGCCACGACAAACGACGCCGCAAATGCGGCGTGGCAAAGACGACTTGGGCCGCGTGTGCCGCGGCGATCGCCCCCAAGAGGGCGCGACGGGTACCGTTCCATGGCTCCCTCCGGCGAGCTTGATCCATCAAGCGGTCGAGACAGTGGGGGGATTTTAATCGCGGTCGCCGCGAGTCACCTAGACCGCTTTTTTTGAGCGGGTAAGTGGAGCAGTTGGCCCAAAAACCGGCATTTATTCGCCCCGATCCATAAAAACTGGGGTGTGCCGGGCAATTGAGTTGACACCGAGTATGGATCGTGTAAGATTGGCTCGTTCAATTGATACCGAGTCTCAATTTCGCGAGTGCTGCCAGTGAGTTGAAGCCGAACGAGTGAATTCTCTTTCCGCGACGGAAATCAAACTGCCGTCGCGTGGGCTGCTAATCAACTCATTTGTGTATCCCCCGAAATTGGAGACTCGAAACGATGCCACGCTATTGCCTTGTTGCCGCATTGGCTTTGATTTGCGGCGCTGGTTTGTCCCTCCCGGCTCAAGCGGCAACCATGACGCGAAGCGCCGATTTTGATCGCTGGAACTATCCGTTCAACGCCTCGCCCGGCCAACGCGCCAGCGCGCCGGTCTTTGGCGCCGCGGGCGAGACGGGCTTCGACGACTTTGATGGGCAGTTTTTGCTCGGCTTCAACACCGAGGCGGCCGGACTTGCCAAGACGCTGCCCGCCGGCAAAGAGTACAAACTCACCTCGGTCAAGGTGCAGGTGACGCACGCGACCGGTACGCTGGTCTACGACCCGACGTTCGACAATTATCGCAGTCGGCTCGATCCCTCGGATCCGAACTACGTGGCCGACAGCGATGCCGGACGGCCGGTTGAAATCTACGGCGCCGGGCTGCGCGGCGGATTCACGCAATTCGGCTTTGGGCCGACGGTTCCGGGCGGCACGACCTTCGAGGAGGGCGATATCTTCGCGTTCGCCGACCCCACTTTGGAACGAGTGCGCAACGCGTTTGCCTACGATCCAACCTATGGCGATGTGTCGAACGTCTTGACCGATGGCCTACTGGACGCCACCTCTTGGGGCGTGGGGACTGTGGATGGCTTGGCGCCGGGCGCCGTCGTTCCGCAAGGGACGCCGGGCCAGTCGGGCGGGACGACCTTCACGATTGATGTCAATTTGACCACGCCGGGGGTGGAGCAGTATCTGCTAGACGGCATCGCGAACGGCGGCCTGTTTTTCACGGTGGTTTCGCTGCACGATTCGCCGCAAGGTGGCTCGACGAACCCCAATTTTCACACCCGCGACAACTTTGACCCGGCGAAGATCGCGCCGGCTTTGATCTTGGAGTACGAGGTTGTGCCCGAGCCGGCGGCGTTGTCGCTGGTGGCCGCGGCCGGCCTGGCCCTGATGGTAGCGGGAGGCGCCAAGCGTCTCCGCGCCTGCCGTTAGATATGTAAGAGGCGCCTCGGCCGTTCGCCTGCCCGCTGCGAACGGCCGAGGTTTTTTGACCCAGAGATTTCAGCGGCAAGTAGTTCAGCACGGTAGATGATCGCGTTTCGACAGGATTTGGTTTTTCAGCGCTAAGGACGCCAGCGATGCGACGCACCGCATTCACGCTCGTGGAGCTATTGGTTTCGATTGCGATCATCGGAATCTTGATTGCGCTGTTGCTGCCGGCGGTGCAATCGGCGCGCGAGGCAGGACGTCGGGCGACCTGTGCGAGTCATCTGCGGCAGATTGGCTTGGCGCTGCACATGTATGGCAATAGCTGCGGCTACCTGCCGCCCGCCGGGCGCGAGCAGTTTAGCGGCTTCGTGAGCATCTTGCCGTTCTTGGAGCAAGACGCGCTTCACGAGCGTTACGATTTTCACGAGGATCCGCTGGCGATCACGCCGTCGAACACCATCAAGAACGTGATTCAGCAGACGATACCGGTGTATCTGTGCCCCTCGATGACGCTGCCGCGCGAGGTGCCCGAGGCCAACGTGTTGTGCGCGCAAGAATCGGGCGCGCCGGCCAGCTATGCCCTGAACGTCGGGTCGAACAATCCCTGGCCGTTGGCGGCAGTGTACAACGGCGCGTTCACCAAGCCGCCGTATAAAACGTCGGTCGGCATCATCAGCCAACTCGATGGCTCATCGCACACGCTGATGGTGGGCGAGCTCGATTTTGGCCTGGAGAATTTCAAGTTCACCTCCTGCGTCGAAAAATACGACCAGGTGCGCGGCGGCAGCACCATGTGGGGGATCGGTTATCCAGGGCATAGCTGGGCCTCCACGTTCGGTCAATTCAACAGTGATCGGGTGGTGGTGCCAGGGACGAATTTTGAGTGGGGGACGTTCCGCGGCGATCATCCGGGGGGCGTCAATTTTGTCTTTGCCGACGGCTCGGTGCGGTTTGTGCCCACCAATGTGGACGCTTCGGTGCTCGACGCGGCCGCCACGCGCGACGGTCATGAAGCCAACCACGATGGGCTGTGATGGCGATGACACCGTTGGGCAGCGCCGTCGGAAACGCGGCCACTGTGGACTATTGGCGCTATTGGCGTCTGTGGCGCTGGCCTGCGGTTGCGGGGGAGAGCCGAACGAGCGGGTTGCGGTGTCGGGCACAGTGCGGCTGGATGGACAACCGCTCGACGGCGCCGCCATCATGTTCATTCCCGCGGCGGGAACCAATGGCCCCAAGGCCGCGGCGGCCATCCACGCCGGGCAGTACGTGCTGAAGCAGGATGAGGGACCGGCCGCCGGAAAATTGCAGGTCGAAATTTGGGAGACCGAGCCGAGCATCGCTCCTGGCGAAAAGCCGCCGGCCAAGCGCCCGGCGGAACGGATACCCGCCACGTACAACCGAGAGTCCACTTTGTTAGTCGAAACGGTCCAGGGGGGACCAAACGAATTTCATTTTGAACTGAAATCCGAGCAACCTACTTCGCGGAGATGAATACCATGCGCACCGCAACTAAGTGTTTGATCTTGCTTCTGTCATTGCTGCTCGCGCGTCCTGCGGCGGCGCATTTTGTGTGGGTCGATGTGATCCCACAATCCGACGCGCTGCGCCAGTTGCGCGTTTATTTTTCTGAAGGGCTGGAGCCCGGCGCGCTGCGCCTGGTTGACCGTCTGAAGCCGACCGAGGCCTGGGTGATTCGCGAAGGGGGCGAGCCCAAGGCGGTTGAGCTGACAAGCTGGAAAGACGACGCCGGCGAAACCGGCGCGCTGGTGGGCGAGGCGCCGGTGACCGGCGACTACGTGGCGGCGGCGCGCTGCCAATACGGCGTGTTCGAGCGCGAAGGCAAGGCCATGCTGCTCAACTACTACGCCACGCAATGGCTGGGACCGATCGACAAGACTTTCGCCAGCGGCAAGCTTGATCTGGAAGTGGTGCCGGCCTTGGCCGATGGCGGCATCACCCTCACCACGCTCTGGCAGGGCAAGCCGCTCGCCGACGCCGAGGTGGTGGTGATTGATCCGGCGGGCGAAAGCCACGACCACAAGACCGATGCGGCCGGCGTGGTGCGGTTGTCGACGGCGGCGCCTGGCGTGTACGCCATCCGCGCCAAGCATGTCGAGGCGGATCGCGGCGGCGAACTGGACGGCAAGCAGTACACGCAAACCACGCATTTCGCGACCACCTCCTTCAAGATCATCGCCCCGGCGACCACGGCCGCAGCCGAGTCGGCCGAAGCCATTTTGGCCGGCGCCCGCGAGCACCGCGCCGTGTGGGACAACTTCCCGGGCTTCGTGGCCAAGATCGAAGTGAAGCTGGATGAAGAAACCAAGGAAGGCGAGCTGCACGTCACCGCCGATGGCGATGTGGAGCTCAAGGGTATCGGCTCGTTCGGCGCGGGATTGGTCGATCGCCACCTGAACTCGCTGGTCATGCACCGCATGCCGGGATCGCAGTTCGACAATGGCGCGGCCTTTGATGGCAGCCTGTCGCACGTGCTGGGGCCGCGCGTCAAGCTGTCCGACCCGCAGATGGGCAGCGTCTACCGAATTCGCGATCGGGTGGTGACCGAGGTGAATCGGGCGATGGGCAAGCAGCACTTCACGATCAGCGTGCTGGATGTGGACTTCAACGCCGAAGGCAAGTACATGCCGCACGCGTTCACGGTCAGCTTTTGGGACGAAAAGACCGGCGATCTCAAGCTGACCGAGACCGTCTATCACGAGTGGGTGCGCCTCGGCAAGTTCGACCTGCCGGCGCAAGTGACCGTGGTGGGCTGCGGCGACAAGAATCGCCGCCAAGTGCTGCAGATCGTGTTTAGCGATCACCGCTTGCAGGCGGGCGAGCAGGCCGCGCGCTAGTGGTTGGTTAACCAAGTCTTGGTCGGGCGTGTCCGACCTGGGAGCCGAGTCATGCGATATAATGACTACGGCCACCATGCGGACACGCCCCAATGACCAAACCGCTTCCATCCGCCGACGAACCCGTTGCACCCAGTGGTGGCCTTGCGCCGGTCTTCGCCGCGCACGAGCGGTCGTTCGAGACCAACCGCTTCGTCTATCCGGTGGTGAGTCGTCGCTCGGGCGGACTATCGATCGGCGTTAATCTCAATCCCGACAAGGTATGCAACTTTGATTGCATCTATTGTCAGGTGAATCGCGTTGAGAAGAGCGAAACGCGATTTGTCGAAATCGATCCGCTGCTGGCGGAACTCGACGGCATGCTCGGCCTTGTTCGCTCCGGCGCGATCTGGCGGCAGCCGAAGTTTCGAGAGACGCCGGGCGCATTTTGCCGGCTGAACGACATCGCGTTCTCTGGCGATGGAGAGCCCACCACCTATCGCAATTTCGACGAGATTATCGAGCGCTGCGCCAGTCTTAAACGCGCGCACGGACTCGACGAGGTCAAACTGGTGTTGATCACCAACGCCAGCATGTTCCACCGCCCGCACGTCGAGCGCGGACTGGAGATATTCGACGCGAACCAGGGGGAGATTTGGGCTAAGCTCGACGCCGGCACGGCGGAGTACTATCACCTGGTGGACCGCACCACGATTCCCTTTCAGCAGATTCTCGACAACATCACCGCGGCGGCGCGGCGGCGGCCGCTGGTGATTCAATCCTTGTTCATGCGGGTGAATGGCCAGTCGCCGACGCCGGCAGAGTTGGACGCATATTGCGATCGATTGCGCGCGATCGTCGCCGCCGGCGGGCAAATTCGACTGGTGCAGGTCTACACCGTGGCGCGGCGCCCGGCCGAATCGTACGTGGCCCCACTGGCCGATGCCGAGGTGGACCAGATTGTCGAGCTAGTCAGAACGCGCGCGCAGTTGCCCGCACTGGCGTATTACGGGAGACAGTCGGCAGACTGACGCGGACAACCGTTACGACCGACGCCAACGGTTTCGCTCGGAAAGCTGGTCAAGCCGGACGATTCACCACGGCGAGCTAGACTTGCATGGGCCGATCGATTTGCGCGGCGGCGTCGTATCTCCAGGGGAAGCATACGGCGGCAGCACGCCGCGCGGTATCGCGATCGGCGCCGTTTCGCGAGCGGTCTTTCATGCGTCATCGCAAATTCATTGGCTGGTTGCGCGACGAGCGTGCCGTCACCTCGACGGAATACGCCGTGCTGCTTGCGCTGCTATTGGGCGTGATGACCAGCAGCATCAACTGCCTGGGCCGCGTGTCGCAAGGCACGTTCGAGCGGGCGGGGCGGTCGATGTCGGCGCCGGCGAAGGCGAGCCCGTAACTAGGCGCATTTACTGGCGCCGGTCGTCGCGAAAGCGAAATGGCTCGCCGCCCAAGAGATCGGTGCTGGCGATGGTGGGGCACCAGTGGCGCTCCACATGCTCGACGACCAGATCGGTGCCACGGAAGTGATCGACCTGCGGACGCATCTGGTGGTTGTACATGGTGTCGGTCAGGTCGCGGACCAGCACCACCTGTTTGCCGAGGTCGACCATTTGCCGAATGGCGAACGACCGGCCTAGCACGCACATGTTGAGATGCACGCCGGCGATGATAATCTGGTCGATGCCGCGCTCGGCCAGGACGTTGAACACCTCTTGACCGTCGTCGCTAATCACGTCCGGTTCGCCAATTTCGATGATCGCGATCTGCCGCTTCCACGGGGAGTGAATCTCGCACTTCGTGGCGCAGTCGCAGCCCATGTCGGAATCGTCGATCGGCAGGTCGGGCTCGCGGCGGGGATCTGGCCAACACCAGCGCGTGCCCCAGCGCATGCTCTGCGACAGCGGTTTGGGCGCCTTGGCATACGGCGCCGTCAGCGCGCGCTGGCGCTGTGGCGTGTCTTGGTAAAACTCCATGCAGGTGCTAGGGGCGTGAATGACCAGCACGCCTTGTTCGCGGGCGCGCTGGGCCAGCCGATTGGTGGGATCGGCCAGTTCGACCACTCGCGCGGCGGCGCCGCGACACCAGTGAGCGTCCCACATGTCGCAGATAATGAGCGCGGTGCGGCGCGGGTTCCAGTGGAGCGCCTTTTCCACCGGCGCGGCGGCAGCGTCGCGACTGCGGGCGTGCAGTGTGAGCGCCGCGGGAGACTCGGCGGCAGCGCCCCGGCCTAAGGCGTGCTGAGCCAAGCAGGCGACCAGAAACATGAGAAATGCCCTCGGCATGGCAATGCTCCACAAGATGACGCATGATGATGGCGCGACGCGTGCTTTGGCCAGCGTCGATTATTGCCGAATTGGGCGAGCCATGCGAATGCCCGCCCGTACCACAATTATGCAAGTCATGCGGAGCATCAACATGCCAACGGCGATCATCCCGCGCCACGGAGTCACAATCCGCGTCTTGAGCCGTTGGAAGCATTTGCTGTGGCTCGGCGCGTATCTGCCGATCGCCGCCGCGGTCCATGCACAACCCGCGGCCGAAACGCTGGCAGAGTCGGCGCCGCCGCGCGTGGCGGCCATCTCCGCCGCGCTGCAACCATTCGTTGAGCGGGGCAATCTGGCGGGCGCCGTGGCGCTGGTTGGCCAACGGGGCAAGATCGTTCATCTCGATGGCGTCGGCCTGGCCGACGTGGAATCACAACGCCCCATGCGCGGCGACACGGTGTTCTCCATCATGTCGATGACCAAGCCAATCGCGGCGGTGGCGGCGCTGATCTGCTGCGACGAAGGGAAGTTGGCGCTGGATGAACCGCTGGCCACCTGGTTGCCCGAGTTCAAGGAAGCGCCGCACAACACGATCACGCTGCGGCATGCGCTGACGCACACCTCGGGGCTGTTCAGCGACCAACGGAACACCGGCACGTTGGAAGCGACCGTGGCCCGACTGGCCAAGCAGAAATTGCAGTTCGAACCGGGCTCTCGCTGGATGTACGGCCCCGGCCTGACGGTGGCTGGCCGCGCGGTGGAGGTCGCGTCGGGCATGCCGTTCGATCAGTTCGTGGCGAAGCGAATTTGCGAACCGTTGGCGATGGACGACACCGGTTTTCGACTGACTCCGGAAGACGAGAAGCGGCTGGCCTCAACCTACGCCTACAATAGTCGCGAGAAGAAATTGACGCGCAGCAAGTTCGATTTCTTTGGCCCCATGGAGACGCGCAGCCCCAACCCATCGGGCGGGTTGTATTCGACCGCGGCGGACCTGTTTCGCTTTTATCAAATGCTGTTGCGGCGGGGGGAACTCGATGGCGTGCGATTGCTCAAGCCAGAAACGGTGGACGAAATGTGCCGCGTACAGACGGGCGATCTTAAAGCCGGTTTCGTGCCGGGCACGGTATACGGTCTGGGGGTGGGCGTGGTGCGCGAGCCCGAAGGGGTGACGGCGATGTTGTCGCCGGGGTCGTTCGGACATGGCGGCATGCTCGGCACCCAAGCCTGGGCCGATCCGCACAACGAAGCCGTGATGATCTTGCTGATTCAGCGAGTGGGTTTGCCCAACGGCGATGGCAGCGAGTATCGCCTGGAGTTTCAACGCGCGGCTGCGGCGGCGCTGGCGGCGCGCCCATAGTGCGCGGCGACACGGTACGACAGCATTGCGCGGGGCGCTATTCGTCCGCGGCGGTTGACGACGGAAATCGCGAGGCGTAGAGCAGGCGCTCCCACCAGCGCGGCAGGCGCCATTGCGGATCGTCGGCTTGGATGGTGCGGGTCTTTCCCTTGCGAGTGCGGGCGAGCAGCGTGCCGTCGGGCAGGCACTCGCTCACGATCCAGAACTTGTCGATGTCGTAGGTGTAGCCGTCGCCGCTCGGTTCCGGAAAGACATCGCGCGCCCGCTGCCCCGGATGGCAGCTTCGCTTGGTGACGCGGTAGATGATGGGGTCGCCGGGGCGAATGCGCTTGTGCATACCCACATGATTATTCGAATGCCCGGCGGATGCAAATTGTCTGCTAGCAGCGGCCGATCAGAAAAAATCCGGATGGGGGGCGCGGCTGCGGGTCGGGAATATCCTTTTCGTTGGTTCAACGCCCTGGAGTAAGTCGTTCGTGGGGGGAGGACGGCTGCCGTGTTGTCATACTCGGCGGGGCGATGCGGCGCGCGCGTTCCTGAAGGAGCGTCGTCGCCGCTCGGTAGCGCGAGGCCACCCAGGGCTGCGGAACGAGCCCGCCCCCTAAGATCAGCGCGGCCAGGGTCAACACAGCGATGCGCTCGCGCGCGCCCATCCCCAGCGACACCGTAGACGCATGCCGAGCGCCTGTGAAGAGGGCGAAGTAGGCGCGCACAACAGCAATGCCATTAATCGCCGCCGTCAGGATTACGCCGATTCCGATAACAGGACTGGCTTCGATCGCGCCCTCCACCAGCAACTCGGTCGCCACGAAGCCCAGGGTGCCAGGGAACCCGGCGCTCGCTAGTCCCGTGAGCAGAAAGCAGACCGCCAGGGCCGGCGAGTGATCGTACAGACCATGGTATTTCGCCAACGACAGGCGCCCAAAGCGGGCCTCCAACGCGCGCAGCGTCAGGCCGAACCCAGCGAGTGACAGTGAAACGGCGATCCACAGAGAAAGCGCGCCAGTCAAACTGATCGACGTGTGCAACTCCAATCCGACGAGGATCAGCGATGCATGGCTGAGGAACAGGTACGCGAAGAAGCGGCGGGTATCCTGCTGTACTACGGCCATTCCGGCGGCATACACGGCAGTGACCAGCGAAAACAAGCCAATGCTTTGCAGTACCCAATCGGGAGCGATCGGCAGCACCAGACGCACGGCTGCGTAGACCCCGCTGAGCGGCGTCACAAACAGCAAGGCATTGCCAAATGAAGCGTGTTCTAACCAATCCGTCATCCAGCAATGCATTGGCACGGTGCCGCAACGGATGAGAATGGCCGCCAATAGCGGAATCGCGGCCCAGACCTGCTGCGACTTGTGCTCCGCTTCAAGATCGAAGCAGGCCCATCCCAGGACGAGCAGGCCTACATATAGCCCCATGTGCAGCGCATAGACGCGGGCCGACCTGCCACGATTGCGCAACTCCGCGTAGGGCGGGATCACGCATGCGACCAACAGACCAATGAGCAACCAAGGTACCGCGCAACTTAGCAGCGCCAATTGCACTGACTCGGAGACTAGCGACCAGGCTAGGGAGAAACGCCGCATCTTCGTCCGGCCAGTGGCCAGCGCGGTAAGGAAATGAAGCAGGGCAATCAGCGCCACCAGCGGGGCGCTGAGCTCATCCAGGCCGAACAGTTGACGGCCGAAGAGACGCGGTTGCACGCTCAGACCACCGTCCGCGGCGGAGGGCTCGACAAGAAATCCAATCCACGCCAGCAGGGTGGCGGCGAGCGTGGCGGTTGTAAAAGCCAAGCCCCATTGGAAGGCGCGGAGGGGGTTACGGAAGCGACTGACCCACAAGGCGCCGATCGCCGGCAGGATGATCGCAACTTCGAGCCAGGGCGCCTCCCACATGCTCATGACAGTTCCTCAATCCACTCCACAGTCGGCCTGGCGTGGGCTTGCCGCGATTCGCGGCCGGCCAACAGGTTGATCCAGCGGCGTTCCAACGAGTCGCACCAAGAAAATAAACCAACGAACGGGGCGACAACCCATCTGCCGAGCAACGCATCGAGGTAGCCGCGCTCCAGGGCAAAACGATACAGCCAGGCGCGAAAGCGCGCGGATATTGGAACCAGTCGCCCATTGGAGCGAGGCAGTCGTGAGCCAATGGCGTTCTCGAGCAGGTGGTAGTCTTGCAAGATGGTTGGCGCGCGGAGGAATTGCAGCGCTCGCAAGCAGGCGTTGCCAAGGAGATGAACTAGCGCGATGTAGCGCAGTCCCAACCCGATCTCCGCCACAATAAGGCCAACCTGCACCAGTGACGCAAAGGCCAGCGCTGACTTGATGTCGGTCTGCACGCCACCGACCAGGTAGGCATACAAGGCAGTAATCGCCCCCAGCGCGACAACCACGCAGGCAAGCTCGGCCGAGGCGTCCAAGATGGGGCTGACACGCAGCAGCAGGAAGGACCCCAGGTGGACCGACAGCGCGCCATAGAAAACGGCGCTCGACGGAGTCGGCCCCTCCATCGCGCGCGGCAGCCAACCAGAGAAAGGCACAAGCGCCGATTTGCCCGCGGCCGCGACCAGCAACAGCAACCCCACGACCAGGGCCTGCTCTTCGCCGATGGCGGAGTGTCCTTCTGGCCATGATTCTGGGCCAAGCAGTCGGTCGAAATCGCCCGCGCCATTGAGGTGATGCAGGACGATGGCGGCCAGCAGCAGCGCCGCGTCGGAAATGCGGTAGACGATCCACACGCGCAACCCGTTGCGCACCGGCGCTGGTCGATTCTGAAAATAGGCCACCAGCAGAGCCGACGATAGTCCGACCAGTTCCCACCCGGTGAACAGGGTTTCAATCGTCCCAGCCAGCGAGGTCAACACCATGCCCAGCACAAACAAGGCATAGAACACGAAAAAGCGGTTGTACCCCGGTTCGCGATGGAGGTAGCGGGTGGCGAAGGCCGCAATGACGCCACACAGCGCGAACGACAGAATCACCATCGGAACCGACAGCCGGTCGAAGATCAACTTCACCGTAAAGTGGTAATGCGGGAGGACGACCCAATCTCCCAGCGCAATCACCTCCTGTCGCGTTCCGTGCAGCAGCATCAGGGCGAGGGCGCCCAGCGAGGCAACCAGCCCCAGCACATTGGCCGCAAGACACGCCCGGCCGGTCACCTTCTCGCTGAGCGGATGGCCAGCGAGCGACGCCAACCCCAGGGCGCAAAACAGCAGCGCCGGCGAGGAGAGCGCGACCAGTCCCAACAAGACAATCAATGACGCGTGATTGAGCATTACTGCCAGGTTTCTCCTTCGGCGCCGAAAAAGACTTCAGTTCCTAGACTCAACCGGCCGTCAGGCATCGCCGATCTGGGCGAACTCCAGATGGTCGCGCCGGCCGAGGTACCAATCGACCGATGATCTCGCCCGTGGCAATTGCTCGACCTGCGGTTGGTACTCCTCGAACGCCCCGCCACGAAACACCTGGATTTTCGGCGAGTCGGGATCCAAGGTGGCCAGGCGCACCCAATCGTTGCGGACGAGACGTTCCAAGCCGGGGTTGCGGGCCAGCACCTTGCACAGCAGCTCCGGTCTCGCCTCAATGACGAACAGTTGCCGCACTGGCTCGTGAATCTCCACCATCTGCCAAGGCAGCCCGGTCCGCAGGTCGCTGGCCGCCCCATCCATCACCCCTAATAGAGAGGCCACGTTGTGCGGCAACTTGCTGCCACAGCCATAGCCGGCGTTGTCGACGCAGGAGAAGTAATACTCCAGTCCGATGCCGGCGCAAACAGGGATGGCGGCCTGGAGGATCCGCTCCAG
Source organism: Pirellulales bacterium (assembly GCA_019694455.1). Classification (NCBI taxonomy): domain Bacteria; kingdom Pseudomonadati; phylum Planctomycetota; class Planctomycetia; order Pirellulales; species Pirellulales bacterium. The sequence goes on along the minus strand of JAIBBY010000018.1, from coordinate 65,850 downwards.
GATCGTGCCTTCGGCGTCGTCCTGCGTCGGGTCGTATGAATTCAGGAACGCGCGTCGGTCCAAGAACAGACCGCGCGTTCGCCGGCGCCGCCCCACAATGGTGACGCCGTTGGTCGCGTGCCCCAACTCGGGGCGTGCTTGCGACAAATCCTCGGATCGGCCTTCCACATGTTGCCGCGCAGACGCGAACGAGAGCGTCAAAGGCGCCGACTCGAAGCGCCGACAGCGCTCGTGGGCGTTGCGGTCGCCGGCGCGCTCGATCAAGGCGTGAACAACGTCCAATTCCTGGCGGTGAGAGTCGGGCACGACGTCGAGATCAAAGAACGTGACCTCCTCGTTGCCAGTGTTGTGCATGCCGCCGACAAAAATTGTGTCGCGCGGGATGCTCAAGCCGCGCTCCTGAAGTTGGCTCCGAACGCGCGGATCGTTCAAAATCTGCGCGATGGCGCGGCCGCTCGGCCCGCCACGCACGCCCCCACAGGCCCCGCACTGATAGGCCGATTCGTGCGGATTGTTCAGACTTGTCGAGCCGTGGCCAAACGTCAACACCAACCGGGCGAAGCTGGAAGTCAGCCCCGTGTCGCGCAGCACCCGCTCCGCGATGGCGGTCATCTCAGGGAGCGTATAGGCAGTGTGGCCGTTGCCAGAAGCGGAGTCTGACGCGGCGCTCTCCAATACCAACCGAGTCGGCGGCGGCGGTAGTACGGCGCGACCAAACCGCTTCCGCAATCGAGCGGTCAACCGTGGGAACAGGGTCCGAGCCACCAGCGGAGCCGTGGCGAACACGCCGCCGATCGCGGAAAGCATGGCCCCCAGGACAAACGTTCGACTGCCGACGTGAATTTGATGCGACGCCAATCCCAGGGTCCGGCGCGCCAGCGCCCAGCTTCGATGATCGTCGGCGCGGCTTGCGTCGACCTGCTCGACGACCCAATGCTGCGGGCGCACCACAACCGGACATAGTGGCGCGAAGTGCGCATCGGACAATCCGCGATAATACATATCAATAAAGTAGAATCCTGCGATGCCAAAGGTCGCCGCGTCCGGGGCCAGTTCCTCGATGTGCCGGCGGAACGATTCCTCGCGATCGTCGATGCAGAACATCGCCTGAAAGCGGGGCGACGCGGGATCGTTGCGCGACTCGCGGCTGTGCAGCGCCAGGGCGTCGAGCGTCTGCGAATAGAAGAACCGTTCGTAAGCCAAATGAAATATGCGCCGCCGTTCGACAGTTGGAAATGAATCCATCTCGTCCAACAGCGCGGCCCATTCTCGCTCGCTCAATTGGGACAATTCCTCGGGCGTCCAGCCCAGTATCTGCGCAAGCTGAAACACCAGAAAGGCCCGCTGCTGAACACTGGGGGGGCGACTGGGGACAACGCGCCGGAGCAGCTCCGCCCGCAATTCGCTTAGCGGCCTTGCAAAGCCCAACTCGCAGCGTGCGACATCAGCCAATGCCAGGCGATCCAGCACGAGTCGAATTGCCAGAAACTCGACCAAACTTCCCGGAGGGATCGGATGGACCGCCCGATCCGGGCGCTCTTCGAGGAACTGGAACATCCCCGCCCAGCCACGCAACACGAGCAACGTAGCCGACAGGTATTCGTCCCATTCGTTTTCCGGCACTCCCAGCAGTTCCAGAGATTCGCGGATCGATTCCAGCGGGCAGATGTCCCTGTTTTCCAGTCGGGCCAGTTCTTGCGGCAACCCAGCAAGCCAGCGTTCTGGCATGTCTCCCGGCATGCGATACAACGCGATGAAGGACCGATAGAATCCTTCGTCTCGCCTCGGCAGTTGCCAGCGCGCCAAGCCCTGATCCAAAAAAGCTCCGCAGAAGCGAATCAGCAGGTCGTTGACCAACAGATCCGGATCTCCGCCAGTCGCCTGAACGAGCAGGTCGCGGGACCTGACAGGAGGCGGCGTGGAGGGCGCGGGTTCCGGCGTCTCCGCGACGCCGCCGCAGCACACACGCCACAGCGCCTGCAGAGTGAACGCTTCCCAATCCCCTTCGCCCCATTTCTCAATCCGATTCGCGCCGAAGCGCTCGATAAGCCCAGTCAGGTTGGCCGCGGGCCGGCGATTCGCCCGCTGGGCACAATCGTCGCCACTTTCGCCGGCCGCTCCCCTGCCGCGCATCTCGCGCATCACCCACCGGCGCGTCTCCGCGATCATGCGGCGCCCGTGCAGGGCGGGAATGTCCTCGCGAAACCGGCGGAGGGCGTCAGTTTCCGCGATGAACCAGAGAAGTTCCTCGGTCGGCCCGTAACGCAGCGGATACTGGAGCATGGCCAGTCGCAGTTCCAGTCGCGTGCACCTCCGCAATACCGCTTCGTCCGCACGGCCGCCCAAATCTTCGCGCAGCACCGCCAGCACGTCCGCGGATCGAATTCGCCCCCGCCCTAACTCCTGGCGGTAGCGGTCCTTGGCCAAAAAAGGCTGGCAATCGAAAATCGTCGCCGCTTGCTTCACCGCTTCGGTGAACGGCAGATCCTCGAAGGCATGCAACGTGTTGTGGTGGATGAAAACGGTGATCGGCCCCTGCGCGGGGAGCAGATGCGCGGCGTGTTCGATCACCTTCAACAGACGGGCATGCAGCGCGCCGTCCTGTTGATCATCGCTGTGACGACGGTTCACAGGAGCCGTTGCATGCTTGGCCGCCGGAGTTGTCATTTGTCGTCGAGTGAAGATTTCGGAGAACGCAAACCGTCGATGCGCCGCCGGGTCGTCGCGCCACAAAGGACCGCGCCACCCCAATACGAACCAAGCCATGGACCCTATGTGACGGATTGTCTGCGGCGGGGGATATTCGACAGCGAGCCCGCGTCAGCTACCGAAATACCTGTCAGCAATTGGCAGTAACTTTAGCAATTCAGTCCAATCGTTGACATAGTGCGCAAAAGACCGGCCATTTTGGGGTGTTTGTAAGCGGGCTTGGCTGATCCGCCCACCAGTTCGGCGCCTTCGACCTACGCACCGCGAGAACAAGCCTCGACAAACTTGCGGTTCAAGTTCGTTTCAATTCTGGCAGCGCCGATTCAGATTTGGTGACAAGTCGCAAGTCGATCTTGCGGTCGCCTTCGCGCGGCCGCGTCAAATCGTCCGTCATCTCCCCAACCTTGCAAACTCGCAATGCGTTGCGCATTTTTTCGCCGGCGCGCTGGCGGCGCGGTGGTCGTGGTCGAACTGATCGGGCCGGCGCGGCTGATGGGCGCGAGCGCGGCGGCGCTGGTGACCCTGGCCTACTTCTTCGTGACATTGCCAAAGTTCGAGCCGCCCGAAGAAGCGATTCCGGGCGAACTGGAACATCGCGCGCCGCTGCTGGCCAAGGCCTGGGTGACGGGCGACATGCGCAAGCTGGTGCGGCTGACCGATAGCTCGCGCGATCGGGAACTGCGCCGCTGGCTGGGCAAGACGCGCATCCAGCCGCGCAAGTCCGCCGCGGGGGACCGCGCCGTGGTCTTTGAGATCGTGAGCATGGGCGATCGCTCGAAGTCGCCGGTCGATGTCGTCGTGCGCATCGGCTCGCTCAACGGCGAGGGCCTGGAGCACTTGTTTCATCGCTTTGTTCGCGGGGCTCAATATCACGCATGTCGTCGTCGATATCGAGCATTGGCGCGCCGGCAAGGATGACGCCGCCGCGATGATCGAGCGCTATCAGGCGATCGACGGGCCGCTAACCGCTGCGTTCCCGCAGGCGGCCGTGATCTATTACGATCGTGGCGCTATCCAACCCGATGGCTGCGATAGCGGCTGGGCCGTGGCCGACTATTACCCGCCTGGTTCACCGGGCCAGATCAATAGCTGCTCCCTCTATCTGGCCGAATGGTCGCTGAACCAGGAAACCTACCGTCGCACGCGACTCGTCAGCGATGGCCTGCCGGTCGTGCCGTTCGTGGCATTGGGCGGCGGGCAGCGCCGGCGCGGCGCCAGTTGGGCCGAGTTCACGCCCGGCGGCCCCGACCTGGAAACCGCCTGGGCGATGGGACTGGAGATCAATCACCCTTGGGCGGCCCGCCGCGAGCGGGCGCAAAAATTCCCCGTCTCGGCCGCGCCACTGGTCGTCTTTTGGCCCGCCGCTTTTGATCCCAATTTCCCCAACTGGGGCGAGCAGTTCTTGGCGTATTGCCTGGGCGCGGCGGCGCAAGAACTACCGAAGGTAATTACTGGCAGCCACGACCCTACGACGAGCAGCAGCCAGCTTGCAGGCTCGGGGACCGGAATTGCGGCGCTGCCAGGGGAAAAGTTGTCGGCCCAAATGGTGTAGTCGGCGCCGTCGATGAGCAGGTCGCAGTTGAAGTCGCCGCCGGCGAAGCCGCCGAGTTGGTGAAAGCCGTCCGCCCAGGCGGTGTAGTCTGCGCCATCGACCACGCCATTCATGTCGGCGTCGCCGGCGCAGAGGCTCGCCACGCCAAAGGCGTATTGCTGGCTCAGCCAGTCGTAGCCGGGGGTAATGCCATTGACTTTTTGGCCGCCGTACAGGTGAACGTAGCCCGGCGTCAGGCCGTCGTCGGAATACCAGCTTTGCCAGCCGGGCTGCTGTTGGATCGCGTGGTAATTGTCCAGAAACAGCCAACCGCGCTCGGCGGCCTGCGTTTGCAGCCAGGGGTTGTAGAGCGTGCGCACCCGCTCATCGGCCAGCGCGTAGCGCGCGTCGTTGGGATTGGTCAGCACTGGCAGATTCGCGCCGACGATCACTTGCGCGCCAGCGGTCTGGAAGGCGTCGAATTCCGCCCCGATGAGAGTCTGAAACGCCGCAAATTGATCGGGTTCCAAGAACGAGTCGTTGACGCCCAACTGAAAAAGCACCACGCCAGCGCCGGAGTTCAGGGCGTCGGCGCCAAAATCGTGCGCGTGCGGTGGGTCGGCGTGAATATCAGTCGCCTGCCCGGTATAGATCGGCGCGGACGCGCCGCCGGAGGCGAATCGCAGCGCCTGGGCGGGCAGGCCAAAGCGATTGAACTGATACTGTAAAATCGCGCCATAGGCGCTGGTTTGCGAGTCGCCTGTAGCGGCAACAATGCCGGCTTGGCATGTTGTCGCCGTCAACCACGCCGCGCAAGTCGCGACGCACAAAATAGCCCGCTCCATTCGATGCCGCCTTGATTCAGCGGCACGCACTGCCCAGTGCAAACAACCAATCTAATTGGTGGCTAGTTGGCCAGCAAGTCTCGCAATTCGGAGATCTGTTCTTCCGTGAGTGGCCGTAATTGCGGCACGGTATTCGACGCGCCTAGAGCCGTCTGGTAAGTCTTTGTGCCAACGCACTGCCATACGTCGTCGCGACCCGTTAGCGGCATCATATCGCCATCACTCACGCCCGCCGCGTCAACGCCTGACAGGTAGACTAGACGCCGCTCGCGAAATGGCTCACTGTCAGGTTGCGTATGAATCTCTGCCAATAGCTGGCGATCGTCGATTACCTGCACTACCTGCGCTCGACTGCCGAAGCGACCCGCCTGACCTGCCTCCAGTGGCTCGCGCAGGCACGGCACCAATTTTCGCTTGCCGACCTGTGCGGCGGCGATTTCCTTTTCGATCACGTCTACTTCGGCCGCGAATAGTCGCACGGCATTGAGCCGATCTCCGCGCGATCGAAACACGATTTTCGACTCTGCCAGGTCGGGAATGAAATGCGCGGTCTGAATCGTGGTGTCGATCTTGCCTTTCTTGCAACGGGCGAGCGAACCGCGCGCGCTGGCCAGGTCTTGTTTGGCGAGCGCCAATAGCTCGGCATGTTGGGCTGTGGCGTCGGCGCGCAGGCGATCGACATTGACCGCCGGCCGCTCTTGAGCCGATAGGCTAGCTGCTGTCAGGCAGCCAATCGCGCACGCGACACAAGCGATCCTGGCGAACATGGCAAGGCCCTCTCTGGCTCGGCGGTTGAGTTAGCCGTCGCCATTCTATCCGCGCGTTCGCGCGACGCCAGAAAAAGCGAAGTAGGGCCGCTGGGATTCGAACCCAGAACCGACGGATTATGAGTCCGGCGCTCTAACCGATTGAGCTACGGCCCCTCTGTTTTGTCGTGTCTCTGATTGCCTCTGCTTGTCTCCGTTTGTCTACTCTGTCTACTGAAAGCAGCCTATTTCGCCACACACTGCCGACAATTCGCGCATCGCGCTAGCTGCGTTTTATCGCTGTTTCTCGGCATTTTCGCACATAGCCTATTGCCTGTTAAGTCTATTATGAGTCCCCTGCTCTAACCGCTGAGCTACGGGCCCGAACTTGAGTCTGCAAACGCTCCGCTCAAGTCTCGGACATGCGTCCTGGGGAGGTGTTTGCCTCTGTAAGCGTAGCCGCGCGCGATGGCAGGCAATAGGGGCGCACATGAGGCGACTATGCCGGCATGCCGCATCCGCTGGCCGGCGTCGATCATGGCAAGGCGGGACATCGCAAACTATCGCCAGCGGTCAAATTTTGCTAAAAGATGGCATGGCCGAAGAAATTCATTGGAATCAGCGTTACGCAACGGGCGACACGCCGTGGGACACGGGCCTGCCATCGCCGCAACTGATGCTTGTGCTCAAGGAGCAGGGAATCGCGCCGTGCCGGGCACTTGAGATTGGCTGCGGCGCCGGCACTAATTGCGTCTGGCTCGCCCAGCAAGGTTTTGATGTCACCGGCCTCGACTTGGCGCCTTTGGCGATCGAGCGTGCCCGCGAGGCGGCCAAGGTGGCGGGCGTGAAGGTCGATTTTCGCGTGGCCGATATCCTGGCGCCTCTTGAGGTAAAGCCGCCGGCCAAGTTCTTCTTCGATCGCGGCTGTTACCACGCCGTGCGGCGCGGCAATCCAGACGCCTACGCCCCGGCGGTCCACCGCCTGCTGGCCGATGGCGCCATGGGCTTGGTGCTGGCTGGGAAACCCCGTCCTGCCGGCGAACCCGGTCCGCCGACAGTCACCGAAGAAGAAATTCGCAGCGAGCTGGGCAGCTTGTTCGAGATTGTCGAACTGCGCGAGTTTCGCTTTGTGGCGATCCTTGATACCGAGGTGACCTTCTTGGGCTGGTCTTGCCTGTTGCGCAAGCGCGGGTAATCGCGGATCAACGCCAGCCCAGGCTACGGCAAGCGAGCGCGGCGGCCACGGTGGCCATCAGCGCCAACAGTCCGGTGGCCGGCTCGGGGATCGGCATGGCGGCGGCCGACGCGGGGGTGAAGCTGTCGGCCCACAGCGTGTAGTCGGCGCCGTCGACCTTGCCATCCTGATTGAAATCTCCCTCGGTGAACTCGCCAGACTGGCCGAAGTGGTCTGCCCAAATGGTGTAGTCGGCGCCGTTGGCGACGCCGTCGAGATTGGCGTCTCCCTCCAGCGCGCGCAGGGCGGACATGATCTGATTGCCGCCCCCCACGGTTGCTTCCCACACGATGTGGTTGCCAGAGATGCGCGGCAAGGTGTCGTTGTAGTTGTTGTTGGTGAGCGGCACGGCGGCGGCGCCATCCCAGAAATAGATTTCGTCGTCGTTGCCGTCGAAGTGCTGCCACACGACAAAGTCGCCGTCGATCCGCGGAAACTGATTGCGAATCCCGCTGGAAATGGGCGCCACGACGCCATCCTTGTATTGATAAATCTGAAAATCGTTGAAGACACCCCCCCACCAAACCACCGTCTCGCCCGAAACTTGCGGGTCGAAGTCAGGGAACGCGTTGTCGCTGAGATTGGTGGGGGTGTTGGGATTGGCGCCGTCGTATTGATAGATTTCGCGATCGTTGGTCGTGCCCGCCTTGAAACCTTCCCAAACCACGCGTGTGTCGGACGCCTGCGGATCTTCGAGCGCGTACTGACTGGCTTGGATTGGCGTGGTCGTCGCGCCGTCGTAGAGCATGATTTGATTATTCGGCGTCGAGTCGCTCACCCAGACCACGCGCGAGCCAGCGATGGAAGGCTGCCCGTCATACACCGTGTTGCTGGTCAAGTGCGATCCGGGCGAGCGCCCAATCTCTTTGGCCGCGCCGGCATCGCGTTCCCACACCACCGTGCCGCCAGAAATCCGCGCTCCCTCGTCGCGGATAGAGTCGTTGGTCACTCGCGTGGTCGTGGCGCCGTCGAAGTAAAAAATTTCGCGGTTCGTCGCGGCCGTGCCGTCGGGCATGCCCCACCAGGCGACATGCGTTCCGGAGATCTCGGGATCGCTATCCAGGTAGTTGTTGGTGGTGAGTTGCGTGGTCGTCTCGCCGTTGTGAAAGAAGATTTCGCGTTTGCTCGAACCGGTTCCTCCCACATTACCCCACCAGACGACGTTGGCGCCCGAGACGCGAGGCGCGTAATAGCCGGCGGTTCCGCTGGTGAATTGATCGACCAGAAACGTGTAGGTCGCCGCATGGAGCGGCTCGGACGCCGTCAGCGTCAACACAATGGCCAGCACTGCAAATCGCATACGTTGACCCCGGATGCAAGCAGATTCGAGAGTGCGCCGATTGTGAATGGCAATGGCCACGGTAGCAAGCAGATTGCGGCGCCAACATTTTCAGCCGCAATCCGCCGCGAAAACGTGTCGGTCTAGGTCGCTTGCGCCGGGCCCGGTATGATGACGCCGGCTGCCGGGCCACTTGTCCCCTGCGGCGGCCGCTCTCTGTCACATATCTTTCGATCCAATCAAGACGATGCCCGAATTTCGCATTGAACACGACTCGATGGGCGAGGTGCGCGTGCCCGCCCAGGCCTATTACGGCGCGCAAACGATGCGCGCGGTGGAGAATTTTCCGATCTCGGGCTGGCCCTTGCCCCCCGATCTGATTCACGCGCTGGGGTTGGTGAAGTTGGCCGCCGGCATCGCCAATCGCGATCTTGGCAAGCTGACCAAGTCGGGCAAGAACCGCCTGAACGACGCGCAGGTTGAGGCCCTGCTCAGCGCCTGCCGCGAGGTCGTCGCCGGCAAGCTGGACGATCAGTTTCCGATCGACGTGTTTCAAACCGGATCGGGCACCTCGAGCAACATGAACGCCAACGAGGTGATCGCCAACCGCGCCATCGAACTGATGAAAGGGGACCGGCTGGCGGACGCCAAGCCGATTCATCCCAACGACCATGTGAACATGGGTCAAAGCACCAACGACATGTTCCCCACGGCGATTCATGTGGCGGTGGCGCTGTCGATTCAAAACAAGTTGATTCCGGCGCTAGAGCGGTTTCAGAAGTCGCTTGCCCGCAAGGCCGCCGAGTGGGACAAGATCATCAAGATTGGCCGCACCCATCTGGCCGACGCCACTCCGCTGCGGTTGGGACAGGAAATTGGTGGGCTGGCGCGGCAACTTGAGTTGAGCGTTGGCCGCGCGCGGCGCGCGATCGAGGCGATCCTCGAACTGCCAGCCGGCGGCACCGCCGTCGGCACCGGCATCAACACGCATCCCGAGTTTGGCGGCCGCGTGGCGGCGGCGCTGGCCAAGGAAACCGGCGTGCCGTTTGTGGAAGCGGCCGACCACTTCGAGGCCAACGCCCAACGCGACGGACTGGTGGAGTGCCACGGTCAGTTGCGCGCCATCGCCGTCACGCTCTTCAACCTGTCGAACAATCTCCGCTGGCTGGGCTCGGGCCCGCGCTGCGGATTCTATGAGGTCAAGCTGCCCGACCGGCAGCCGGGCAGTTCGATCATGCCGGGCAAGGTCAATCCGGTGATGAGCGAGAGCATGATGCAGGTGGCGGCGCGAGTGATGGGCAACGACCAGACCGTGGCGCTCAGCGGCGCGGCGGGGGGGCAGTTTCAGCTCAATATCATGATGCCGGTCATGGGGCACGCGACGCTCGAAAGCGTGAACCTGCTGGCCAGTTCGGCCAACGCGTATGTCGAGTTCTGCGCCGACGACATGGAGGCCAATCCCGAGGCCTGCGAGGCCAGTGTGGAAAAAAGCCTGTCGATGGTCACCAGCCTCAATCCGCTCATCGGTTACGAACGAGCGGCGCAATTGGCGAAAGAGGCGTTCAAGTCGGGCAAGACCATTCGCCAGCTCTGCGCGGAAAAGGGAGAGATCGAACCGACGGAGCTGAACAAGGCGCTCGATCCCTGGAGCATGACCGAACCGCACGCCTGATCTGGCCGCGCAAATCAACAGCTCGAGTTCGAAGGAGTGACGACGAGATGACAAGCCGAACGCAACTTGGGCGTCTACTAGGAGCGCTTTGTTTTGCGGCAGTGATGGCGGGCATGGCGGCCGGCCAGGACGAGCCCACCGCACCCTTCCCCGCCGGCCCGGCGGCGATCGACGAAGCCCTGACGCCCGCCGACGAGCAGCCGCAGGAGCCAGCGCCCGACGCGGCGGATGCGGCGGGCGACGCAGCGCCGGAGGATGGCGCAGCAACGACCGCTGAACAAGATGCCGCGACACCGCCCGCTGGCGATGAGGCGCCCGCCGACGAGGCCGCGCCATTGGATCAACCGGCGTCCGAGGCCGAAGCGCCGGCGACTCCGGAAGCCCGCCTGCAACAGGCCTATGAACTGAGCAAGACCGCCAAAACCGCCGCGGAGTTGACGCGGATGATCGAGCTGTGCGATTCGGCGCTGGCAGCAAATCTCGAAGGGCAGTTTGCTCGCTACGGCAAACAACTCATCAGTTGGGCGCACAACGAGCGCGGCGAGGTGCTGGCCGAGCAGGGGCGCGGCGAGGAAGCGCTGGCCGATTTCGAAAAATCGCTCCAATACGACTCCACGCGCTGGAAGGCGCTGCACAACCGAGCCATCTCCTATGCGCTGGCCGGGCTGTACGATCAGTCGCTGGCCGATTTCGACGCCACGATCAAGCTCAAGCCCAACTACGCCAACGCCTATTTCAACCGTGGCGAGTTGCTCTACGATCGCGGCGAGTATCAACAGGCCGTAGAGGATTACAGCCGCGCCATTCGGTTGGCGCCGCGCGACAGCGAGGCCTACAACAGCCGCGGTCATGCCTGGTACAAGCAAGGGAACTTCGATCGGGCCGTCGCCGATTACAATCGCGCGCTGCAACTTGAGCCCGAGAACGCAGCCGCCTATGTCAATCGCGGCGACACCTACGCCGACCGCGGGCAATATGGCCAGGCGGCGAGCGATTATCGGGCGGCGATTCGCATCAATCCCAACTTGGGCCGAGCCTACCAGAGCACGGCCTGGCTGATGGCCACCTGCCCTGACGAGCGCTTTCGCCATCGCGAACATGCTGTGACCGCGGCGAAGAAGGCGCTGGAACTGGACGGCGAAAACTATCGTTATCTCGACACCCTGGCCGCGGCGTACGCCAATGCGGGCGACTACGCCACGGCGGCCCAGACGGTGACCAGCGCCATCCAGCAGGCCCCGCCCGACACGGCCGAGGTCTATCAGACGCGGCTCGGCGAATATGAGGCCAATCGACCGTGGCGCGAGGCGCGCGGCGGCAGCCGGCGGTCGACCGTGGCCCAATCGCGGCGGGCAAATGCCGGCCGATAGCCGTGTTGCTTGACTCACGCTATCATCGCAATAACATTGAGTACCAACGGTTTAGGCCATCTCCCCTGGCGCACGCGCGCTGTGGGAGCGACCTGAACTTCGATTGGCGATCGATCAACCGCGACATGGCATCGAGACAAGGAAGAGGCGGATGACAGTCCACCGAGCATTGGCAGTCAGCGAGGTTGGCGACGTGACGGTCGTCCGCTTTGTCGAGCGCAAGATATTGGACGAGGCCAGCATTCAGGGCCTGGGGCAAGAGCTCTTCAATCTGGTGGAGGACGAAAACCGCAGCAAGCTGCTGCTCAACTTCTCCACCGTCGAGTTTCTTTCTAGCGCAGCGCTGGGCAAGTTGATCACGCTCGACAAGAAGGTGAAGGCGCACGGCGGCAAGTTGAAGTTCTCCAACATTCGGCCGGAGATCTATGAGGTCTTCGCCATCACCAAATTGAACAAGCTGTTTGACATCAAAGAGGACGAGGCGGACGCGCTGGCCGCCTTTTGACGTTGCGTAGGACCATCGCGCTGCGGCGCGCCAACCGGAACCGACCGTCCATCCCTTTCGCGTGACCATGACCCAACCCCACTGGACCTGGCTGCGAGAACAGGTCATTCCTAGCGATTCGGAAGCGGGACAACGCCTCATCGAGGAGTTGCTCGAAGAGTTACAAGCCCACGGGTGGGATGCGCAAGAGGTCTTCAGCGTGCGACTGGCCATGGACGAGGCGCTGGCCAACGCCATTCGGCACGGCAACTGTCGCGACGCCAACAAAGAGGTGCGGGTCTGCTGCCGGCTCTCCGCCGATCGGTTGCAGATCGAAGTCGCCGACGAGGGGCCCGGATTCGATCCCGGCCAGGTGCCCGATTGCACCCATCCCGAAAATCTGGAACGCCCCTGCGGCCGGGGCATCATGCTCATGCGCTGCTTCATGTCGCATGTGGAATACAACGCCCAAGGCAACGCCGTCGTCATGGAAAAGCGGCGCTGCGGCGGCGAAAAAGTTCCGGACGAATCGTAGCGATCTGGCCGCCGACCGCATCCGCCAGGATCGGCGGGCGAAAACCTCTTGGCTTTTGGAAAATCGACTTAAACCATGCTGGCCGAGCTTGGGCGACGCATTTTTGGTTACGACGGCGCGCCCGGCGGAACGCGAGCGCTGCGCCTGCGCCAGTGGTATCGCCAGTGGGAGTCGTGGTACGCCACCCGCGTGCGCTATCAGTTGCTGGGCGCGGGGCCGGGCGTTCGCATCTCGAAGGGCACCCGCATTTTGCCGCGGGCGGTGTCGATCGGCGCCTACACCTTCGTGGGCGAAGGCTGCTGGATCATGACCCAGGCGCGGATCGGCAACTACTGCATGCTGGCGTCGCATGTGGGCATTGTGGGGGGAGACCATCGCTTTGATGTCGTCGGCGCGCCGAGCATCCGCGCGGGGCGCGACGAGCAAAAGCCCGTCGTCATCGAAGACGACGTGTGGCTGGGCTATGGCGCCATTGTGATGCACGGCGTGCGCATTGGCGAGGGAGCGATTGTGGCCGCCGGCGCGCTGGTGACGCGCGACGTGGAGCCGTATACGATCGTCGGCAGTCCGCCTGCCCGCGAGATTCGCAAGCGCTTTCTCGACCCCGCCGACATCGAGCGTCATCGCCAGGCGCTGGCGGCTTTGCGCGACAAGGAACTGTGAGCCTGCGGACCGTGCTGGGGCGATCACCCGTACGAGGAGAGTTCGGCCCGCCAAGCGATTTCTAGTAGGTCGCGGCGATCGGCGTGCCAAGGAATGGGCCTATCCAATGGAAGATGACTCGCGCCGCCGTCTGGCCGCGCAGATGATCAACTCTCCCATGCCGAGGTTACGGGCCAGTGGCAGCCCGATGGACGCGCTCGATTCCAAGACGTCGAAGTGACGCCCCAATAATTCTACGGCCTGCGACCGTCGATAAAGGCGCTGCTGAAGTCGGCAAGTCTCAGTTTGGCTAGGCAACCAGCGTGCGACATTCTGTGCCACGCCAAACCGGTTGGGCAGCGTAATCAGCAGCAGCCCGCCGGGTCGCATCCAACCAGCGAATTGCCGCAGCAGTTCGGCATCCGCTTTGACATACTCGATGACACTCGAGCACAGCACGAGGTCGAATGCGCTCCCCTCCAGCTTATCCAATTCCTTGACACGCGTATTTGCCAGGTGGGCTAGTCTCTGACTGGCCATGGCGCGCATTTCGGCCGATGCGTCCACCGCGACAACATTGTCGGAGATTTCCGCCAATAGCGGTGTTAAGTTGCCGGCCCCACAGCCGAAATCGAGAGCGGACAAAGACCAGCCTGCATAGCGCCGCAGCAGTTCGGCAAAACGCTCTCGCCGCTGCCGAAACTTTCGCGAATCTCGATACTGCAAGTGATAATCGGCCGAAAGCCGATCAAAATACTCGCTAACTGGCGCTGAGCTGAGTTGGGCGGCTGATTGCCCCGGTGTTGCCATTGCAAGTTCGTCGGTCATGAGTCCAGCGCTTAAGAGTTTTGAATCGGGAGGCCAAGACAGGCGGCGTATCCGTTTCCGAATTCGCTAAAAAGACATCCCGATCCCTCGCACGAACACGCCACCACGTGTGAGGGTACCAATGGGAACAAAATGTTGCCAGCGGTCCGCAACGAAGTTGCGTCCGCACACACCCGTGAAGTGGGACGGGGAACCGGGCCATTGACCAAGAATCGCAACGGCCGTGATGCCAGATGGGTCGATGGCCTTCGGCATTGACACGACACCCCGATCGATCTGGCCGGCGAACGGTCCGTGGTGTTTTTGACGCCGCTTACCGATTGGGCCGCCTTATGGCGCTGACATCACAAGTCGGCCGAATCGACAACTTGCCATGCAGTCGAGTTCGTCAAGCATTGTGACGATGCGCCCCCTCAACTTGTCCTTCGCAATAATCTGCGCCGCCGCAAGGCATATCCTGTGGCTAGCGATACCAACGCCATTGCAGTGGTGGCAACTGTCGCCGGTTCTGGGACTGCCGAAGCAGGGTGCGTCAACATCCGAGAATCGTAGATATAAATCTTGGAGCGATGCTGTTCGGCCAGGCGGTACAGGTCCGGATCATGCATTCCGACCGCGGCCACCACCATCACTTGCCAGTAATACAAATCGTCGTCGCGCGGAAACTCGTTGCCTGGCTCGAAGTACGGCCACTCCAATTCGCCGGTGAAGTACGGCAACATAAATTGGACTGCGGATTGCAAGCTGGCGCCGTCGGGCGTTACGTGATTCCAAACATCCAAGTCTGGAAAATAGTTCGTAGCCATCTGCGCCAAGTCGAACACCACGCCGAGATGGTAACGATGGTACAGAAAATTGTTGGCGCGACCCATTTCGAAGATTTGTTCGCCGTTGGCCGCGAACTGGCCGGGCATGCGTTGATCAAGATAGTATTGAATTGCCTCATGCGCCTTGCCCAGATCGCCGCTGTACAAATTCAAGATTGCCTTGTTGACATCGAAGTTGGTGCCGTGATTGGCGGGATCTTCGAACTGCGCCTGCCCCTCGTCGCTGTTGTCGATGAAGGTGGCGAAGTCGTGGGCCCATTGTTGCAGCGCCGTCTTGTCGCTCGCGCTCCAGTTGGGCGACATCTCCAAGATGCCGGCGGAGTCAAATATGGTCCGCATTGTGTTGCGAAAACCGGCCGTATCGAACGATTTGTCGGAGATGCCGGGAATGATCAGCCCGTACTTCTGCACGGGATTCATGCGCGTGGCTGGATCGAGAAACCAGGTTCTCAAGTCACGCGCCAGGGCGGTGGAGTAGCGCTCGTCGCCGGTCATGTAGTACGCCAATCCCAAGCTTTCGGCGGCCTGGGAGAACTGGCCCAGCGATCGCAAGTCGCCATCGTTGGCGGGATTGATGTAGCCATCTCGCGCAATCCAAGGCAATCCATCGGGAGTATCGGGGTTGGGCCACCAATAACTGCCATAGCTCAAGTAATCATGTGGATCGCCGCTCGGCGGCATCAGTCCGTCGTCCAGCACCGACCAGGGTCCCCAGTTCATCACCGTATTCGCTCGGCCGATCAAGGCGTTGACGGTCGCCACCGTTTTGGCGTCGCCGGCCTGGTATTGAGCCTTGCTTTGATCCAGGTAGTCAAGATTGATGATGAACGTGCGTGCCGCGCCACCGGCTTCCGCCCAGGCGCGCACTGGCGCAGCGCAAGCCAAGCAGACAACGACGCACGCGACAATGACACGGCGCATGAACATGTTGGACCCCCAGTTTCAAAGTTTTGTGAATCAAATCGTCGCCAAAGTTGGCGCCGTCAACTTTCTCGCCACCATCGGCGAGAAAGACGGCGCACAATGCCGTTTCCAGTGCGCAAATCGCGCAGCGTGCCGCGAGACTGCCGACACTCTCTTCAAGCGAGCAAGCGCAGCATAGCGCGTCGAGAGAACCCGCAATTGCAAGAAGACTTGGCTTGCAAGGCGAAAACGAATGCGACTGCCCATGCGGAAGCTGCCCTAAGCGATACCCAACCGACTGGCGGCAACGGCGACCGACAGGCCACCGCCCGGAAAGGTTCTACCCCTACATAATACAAACAAATCAACACAATCTGCTACAATATTTTAACAGAATTAATAGTATTCTCGATTGCCGCATATCTCGCCATCGCCGAGCCGCATTTCACCGCTTGAGAACGCCTTGCAATCCCATGCAATTCATCTGGCGCACGGCCGCTGCAGTTTGTGCCCCCAGCGGGTTGCAGAGTCCTGCTTTGGCGCCTATCTGAATTTCGCTCTGGGCGCTCTCCGGTCCGTTGGCATGCGCTGCTGACCATCTCTTGATAATGGAACAAGCTTGGGCGGCCAGCAGAACTTGCAATTTGATCGCTTGATCTGTGAGGAACCGCGCAACAGCCGCCGATGATCCCGCGAGAATGGCATCGGACTCAAGGCAGTAGCGCGGTATCACCGCCCGCGCCGATTAGCCGCCTCGGGATTGGAGCGCGGCAAGATCGCCTCGCCGATTACCCCTTGGATTGGGGGTAGAGCGCGGGGCACGCGAGGACTAGACAACCCTATCGATCGCGCGCTTCCAAACTTGTTCGCCAGTACGCCAATGGCCAAACCCAATTTGTCTTGGTCGCCGCATCGCCGCCAAACTGACCGAACCCAATTGGTTGCCCCGTCTCACCATGACGCGCTCTCTTTCTTGACTTCCGCGCCGTGGACCACTATTCGTCTATTTTGAAAACTTTCTCTGCTGCTCTCCGGCGCGGACCAATCTCGCGGGCCGCGCTGAACCGATAAAGCTTGCCACATCGACGGGCGTTCGCTCGTTGTAGGTCGACGTCAATATTCCACTTCTGCTACCAGTTAACACCTCCGTGCTAGCTGCGCACTGGCAGCATGCGCACGGGCTGTCGCTATGGCAGCGATTCAACCTCTTCTCGCACCAAGACGGTCGTAAGGTGGTCCGCAAATGCTCAAGCATCCGGCGCGCGCTACAGCGCCGCTTTCGTCTGGCAAGAAACCACTTCGCAAACTGCTGATCGAGCCCCTGGAGGATCGGCGCGTCTTTAATATAGACGTCGGCAATCTGGCTCACTTTGCGCCAGAAGCGCTGCAGGGCGCGGCCTCGCCAACCGCCCTGGTATCGCAACTTGCGGCGCCGGCGGCTGAGGCGGACTTCGCCCCGCTGGCCGCCACCACGCCGCAAATGACCGGCTTGGACGATGGTCTGTCATCGCAAGCGGTGTTGAACTACCTGGTGAGCAAAGGGCTGACCACGCATAACTCGGCGACGTCGCTGGTCGGATCGTTATCCTTCGACCGCGCATTTTTGTCGCTGGGGAGCGACGAATTGCTGGTGGCGCTATTGAACGGCGGGCTGATTCGCGGCTACGACGAGTTGGCGACGCTCAAGGCGGCCCTGCCCGGACGCGGAGTGAATCTGGCCAACCTGCGCCCCGACGGCGTATTGACCGCGCTGGCCACCGCGCGCAATGGATCGCTCTTGGGCACGGCCGATGCGGAGTTGGACGCCGTCGGCGCCAAGGCGGCGATGTCGTTCCTGTTCGCCGTCAATCCGTACCCCATGCTCGACGCGTTCACCACCCGCGAACTGTTGGGGCTGTTCGACGATTCGATCGCGCCCGCGGCGGGCGTCACCGTTGACCGCTTTCATGCCGCTGCAACGCAACCCTCGTCAGCCGACAATATCACCACCATGTATCAATTGTGGCTGCGCGACACGACGGGCAACACGAACACGCCCACGCCGCAAGCCGCGATCCAGGCCACTAACGCCATGCCGCAGGGAGAGCGAAACATCCACCTCGCGGACTATCTGGCGTTCGATGGCTTTGGAACGACGGAGCATTTGCCCTATGGCTATATCGATCCCATCACGGCGAGCGGCGCGGCAAGCGATTTCTTCACGATTTGGATGGACCGCTGGGAGCAGCTTGCCAAGTCGCGCGTGCAGAACTTCTTCACGCAGTACAAGAACCTGGGGGGCAAGCTCGACTACCTGATTATGGACGTGGAAGACGTCAGCTTGTCGTATTGGGGGGTGCAAACCTTTGATCGACGGGTCAATCCGCAAGTTTCCGCGGCGCGGAATGTGTGGCAGGCGATTCAGGCCGATCCGCGCTGGAACGCCGTCAAGACCGAACTGAAGGCGGCGGGCCTGACCGATAACGACCTGGCGCTGGCCAACATCACAAACTGGGACCCCAACGGCAAGGAAGTCGCGATCTGGAATGGCGTAATGGAGGCGCGGTTCGCCGGATATCTGAATCGCGCCGTCTTTGAACCACTGAAGGCGCTGTTTCCCGACGTGAAGGTGGCCAACTACGGCAGCTACTTGCGCAGCGCCACCCTGCCCGCGGCCGAATATTACGTGTTTGGTGAAAGTTCCGACACGATTGGCGCGCTCATCGGCAATCAGCAGGCCAAGGAACTATACGGTTATCACACGGCGGTCTACACCCAGGATGGCGCCCAGCAGCCGGACCTGCCATTTGACCTGCGCATCAAAAAGATCCTGGCCGTCCAGAACATGGACGGCTACGGCAAGCCGGGCACAAGCTGCCTAGCCACGCTGCAACTTTTCGAACCTGTGCGCGGCCTCAAGGCGGGAGACACCATTTACGTCGAGAATCGTGGCCAGAACTGGATCGATCCGCAATACACCGGCAAATGGAAGGTCTATTCCATCTCGGCCGACGGCCTGACGGTCAAGTATCTGTTCACGATCAACAGTCCAACCTCCGTGCCGATTGCATACGATTTGTCGCCCCGGAACGAAGTCTTTCAAACCGCGTTTCTCGAGATCTGGCGACCCTACAACGCGTTCGTCGCCGACATGAAACTGGTGCGCACGCAGGTGGCCACCAGCACGGTTCCGCTTTTGCCTTGGATCTCGGATCGCGACTGGCTGCTCAACGAAGAGGGCAAGGACTACACCTATCACGCGGAGTCACTGTTTCATACGGCGCTCGCCGGCGCCGAGGACTTCCTGTGGTGGAAGTCGACCTTTGAGGACGCGCCCGCCAATACGGCCTACTTGAGCAAGGCGCTCAAGGAGCTCGATCCGCTGGTGGGCTTCTCCGATCGCAAGACAATCACCTACACCGCGGCCGATTGGAGCGACGGCTACGTGCTGACGGGCATGGAGTCGTTTGGTCGCCGCGTCTACCGCCTCACTCCCGACCCCGCCTTGCCGATATCCAATCGCTCCAGCGGCGCCAATGTGATCTTTCAGATTGGATCGAAGACGGTCACCATACCCAACGCGGCTGTCTACACCCCCAGCAGTCCCACGTCGACGCTGGGTTACTGGATCGTGCAATACTCAGGCGTTTCGCAACTCAAGGGCTCCATCGATCAGATCATGAGCCAAATTGCGCAGGATGCCCAACCTCGTATTGTCGGTTCGGTCGAGGGCGTCAGTGGACAACCGATGACGTTCAGCATTCAACTGAACTCCGCGCTCTTTCCGCCGTCGACGTCATTGACCTTCGACATCGACTGGAATGGTGACGGCGCCGCCGATCAAACCCTGGTTGGCGCCAACGGCATGCAATTCACCGGCACCTACGCCAGTTCCGGGGTGTATAACGTCAACGTTAGCGTTTCGATTCAAGACAGAAATCAATCGCTCAATGGTTCTGGCGGCGCTGCGCTGCCCGGCGCCGCGGGCTTGGGGACCGCCAGCGCGCTGCTGCGGGTCTCCAACCCCAACTCGAAGCTTTCCTTGCGCGCGGGGACCGATCCCAGTCTCACCAATTTGGTCTACCTGGGCGACTCGGACAACGATCTGCTGATCATCAATGAGTTGGCCCCTGGGCGGATTGACGCCCTTTGGATCAACGACCAAGGCAAAATCGTCCAGGAGTCGTTCTCCAGCGTCACCGGCAAGTTGGTGGCAATCGGCGGCGATGGGAACGACACATTTTTCGCCGGCGGAGATGGCTCGTCCCTGCCGGTCGCCTTCTATGGCGACAATGGAAACGACGTTCTGCTCGGTGGCGGTGGCGGCGATTACATCGAAGGCGGAGCGGGCGACGACACCATTTGGACCTTCCATGGCGTCAATGTCGTCATCGCTGGTGAAGGAAACGATCTGGTGTTGGGAGGAAGTGACAACGACATCATCAATGGCAACGATGGCCGCGATCTGATCGTGGGCGACCGTGGGACCGACACCATCTCTGGCGATGCCGGAGAAGATCTGCTCATCGGCGGCCTGACCAGCTACTCGACCAACTTCAATGCCCTGATGGCTGTCATGGCCGAGTGGACATCCGCACGTAGCTATGCGACACGGCTGGCCAATATTTCCGGGAATGGCACGGGGCCCCGACTGAATGGCGACTCTTACTTGATCAAGGGCCAGACCGTCCAGGACGACAACGCGGTAGACTCTCTGCTCGGCGGCAGCGAGTACGATTGGTTCGTCTACACCCCAGCCGAAGTGCCTGCCGACCGTGTCGGCAGCGAATCTGCCATAGTTCTATAAGACGTTGTGTGCACACGACTTGCGACACGCCCGTCGACCTGCGGCGAGTCCTAGGTACCCGTTGCCAATAGCCCCCCGGCCGTCGATCCCACAAAAATTTCGAAAAAAGACTTGCATCCGTCCCCAGGGTGGTTAAAGTCTACGGAAGCAGTGAGCTGGTCCGACCGGCCCACTATCGATTGAAACGCAAACGGTGCTGCTAATGTCGTTGTAGAAAGTTGATCGCCCAGGCGTGGTGAGCCATTGGCTCCCATCAAACGCCGGCCAACTTTCTTGTGGCGCCTGTCTCTTGCGTCGCCCTAGCCGGCCAAGATCGCGTTTTCTTTTCGCGCTCTTCCACGCTTCGACGTTCGCTCCTCAACGGTTCGGTACGTACTGATCGATCCGCGTTGAGTTCTTGCAGGCGCTGCTTCAAGCACCTCGGTTGTCATCAGCCCGCCATCGAGCTGGCTGCTTTCCTACACACAGTTTGATTTGGCAGCGAAGAAGCACACTCAACCTAGAAAAGAACGTCATGCTGAAAAAACTCCTGCTCTCGAACATCGCCTTCGTCCTGACGCTGATCGCCGTGGCCGCTCCGGCCCGTGCCGCCATTCTGCACGACCTCATCGACCAGAACCTCTCGCTCTCGGTTGGCGGCCTGGTCTTTGATCAGTTCACCTACCTCGGCGCCGGCGACATGCCTGCCGACACCCATGTGAACGTCAACGCCTACACCGATGGCGCTGGCAACTCGGGCATCGTCATCCAAGGCGCCTTCCTCGATTTCCTCGGCGGCGGCGGATCGGACGCGCTGTTGACCTTCCGCGTCAGCACGGTCAATCCTAAGAACACAATCAACGCCGCTCGGATGACCGGCAACCCGTCGGTCGTGGCCGGCACCGGCATCATGAGCGTCACCGAGACCTTCTTGCCCGATTATCCGAACGCCAAGCTGGAAATCTACGACGTCAATCCCGGCTCGGACAAGAAGATCGATTCGACGCTGCTCCTGCCCGGCCAAAACGTGCTGCATGTGCAGAAGGACATTCTGGCCTTCGCGGGCACCGGCGTGCCGACCCTGTCGTTCATCACGCAGACCTTCCATGTCGTCCCCGAGCCGAGCACCATCACGATGCTGGGCCTCGGCGTGGTCGGCTTGGCGATGCTGGTCCGGAAGCGCGGCCGCTAGTCCGCGAGCGACTTCCTGACTGCCAAATCTCAAAGCGAAGCGTTCCCACCGGGGCGCTTCGCTTTTTTTGTTGCGCTGAGTTGAAGAAGTCAGCGATTGGGAGTGGGCGCGTCGTTCGGCGCGGATTGGGCCGCGATCTTCAGCGCCTTGGCGTTGATGACGCTGGTGTATTCTTGCCATGCCGCCGACGTCTGCTCGCCGGTGGCTCGCCAGATGGTGAAGTGGCAGGTGGGGGCGCCCGCGGGAATGGTGGTGTCAAACCGCACGTCAAAGCCGTGATCTGCCGCAAATTCTTGCGCCGCGTCGATCATCCCCTGCACAAAGTACCGCTGCACGCGACAATCGAGCGCCTGATAGTGATCCTGGTGCGGGCACCAAAGAATATCGAAGCTCACCTGTTGGTCGCTGTCGACTCGCGGCGCTTCCAGCGAGGCGTAAATAATGCGGTTGATCACCGTGGCGTAAAAACTGATCCACTCGGCGATCGACATGTCGTCGGGCCGCTTCGCGCCGGCGAGTATCTGCCGACCAATGTCGAGGCCGACATCGCGTAGGGTCTGCTGCACCACCTCTTGCCCCTCGCGGCCAAAGCGGCGCTCAATCGCCTTGAGCACGCCGATCACCGCCATCGCCTGCATGGTCCCCCATTGCCAGAGCGTGGCGGGGTCGAAATCGGTCTTGGCCAGCACCTCGTCGCGCAAGCGGGCCAAACCCTTGGCATACGGCTGATTGAACTCGAACTTTTGCCAATTCGGCTCGGGGCGATGTTGCCAATGGGCCATGAGCGGCTCCCGCGAGAATGTGAGGAAATGAAGCGCTGGTCACGGCATTGTCGCGCATCGGATCGGCGGAAGGCAAATCTACCCGCCGTCGCCGCGCCTACTCTCCGGCGGCGGCAATTGATAGGCTAGCCTGCATTACTTGGCTGCACGCGATTTGCTCACGATATGAAGCTCAAAGCCGCCGACATTCTGGGCCCCGCGGGGCGCATTGCCGCCCGCTTGTCGGCGTATGAAGAGCGTCCGCAGCAACTGGCCATGGCCGAGGCGGTGACCCAGGCAATCCACGACCAGCGGCATCTGGTGGTCGAGGCGGGGACCGGTGTCGGCAAGAGCTTCGCCTATCTGGTCCCGGTCATTCTGGCCACGGCGCAAGACAGTGACAGCGAGCGGCCGCTGCGGGCGGTCATCTCGACCCACACCATCAGCCTGCAAGAACAATTGCTCAGCAAGGATTTGCCGCTGCTCAACGCGGTGATACCGCTGGAGTTCACCGCCGTGCTGGTCAAGGGACGCGGCAACTACCTCAGCCGGCGACGGCTGCAAAACACATTGGCTCGGGCAGGAGGCATGTTTCGCGACGAGCGCGAATTCAACGAACTGCGCGAGATCGGCCAGTGGGCCAAACGCACCGCCGATGGTTCGCTGGCCGATCTCGAATTTCGTCCCCTGCCGAGCGTCTGGGACGAAGTGGCCAGCGATCACGGCAATTGCATGGGCCGGCAATGCCCTACACACGCCGAATGCTTTTACTACCAGGCGCGGCGCCGCATGCAGCACGCGCAAATCCTGATCGTCAACCACGCCCTGTTTTTCAGCGACCTGTCGCTGCGGCGCGAGGGCGCCAGCATCCTGCCCGACTACGACATCGTGGTCTTCGACGAGGCCCACACCCTGGAGCACGTGGCCAGCGATCACCTGGGCATGAACGTCTCGTCGAGCCAGGTGCAGTTCACGCTCAACAAGCTATACAACGACCGGACGCAGCGCGGCCTGTTGGTGCATCATCGGCTGGTCGATCTGCAACAAGAAGTCGACAACGTTCGCTTTCAGGCGGATCAGTTCTTCGAATTGACGCGCGGCTGGCTGGAAGAACATGGCCGGTCCAACGGCCGGGTGAAGGAAAAGCGCATCGTCTCGACAGCGCTGCCAGAGCAGCTTGAGCGCCTGGCGCAGATGGTCAAACGCGCCGGCGACAAGGTGGGCGAGGCGGAGCAGCGGCAAGACTTTCTCGCCGCCTCCGATCGACTGGCGTCACTGGGCGGTGAGGTGGGCGCTTGGCTCAAGCAAAACGCGGACGAGAGCGTGTATTGGATCGAGGCCACCAGCGGGCGCTACCCGCGCACTTCGCTATCGGCGGCGCCGCTCGATGTGGGGCCGGTGCTGCGCGAGCAGCTTTTCAACCGCGTGCCGACGGTCATCATGACCAGCGCCACCCTGGCGGTGGGGCGGCCGCCGTCGTTCGAATTCTTCAAGCGACGCGTCGGCCTCACCCAGACGAACGAACTGCGCCTCGGCAGCCCCTTCGACTATCCATCGCAGGCCGAGTTGATCTTGCTCGACGGCATGCCAGACCCCTCGGCCGACGCTGCGGGCTACGAGCGCAAGGCAATCGCCATGATTCGGCGCTATGTCGAGCGCACCGAAGGGCGGGCATTCGTGCTGTTCACCAGTTACGAGCTATTGCGCCGCGCGGCGAGCGAACTGGCGCCGTGGCTCATGCGGCAAAACATCGCGCTGTTTTCGCAGGGAGACAACTTGCCGCGCACCCAATTGTTGGATCGCTTCAAAGAGAGCCGCCGCGCGGTCTTGTTCGGCACCGACAGCTTTTGGCAGGGGGTCGACGTGCCGGGCGACGCGCTGGTGAACGTGATCATCACCAAGTTGCCGTTCAGCGTGCCCGACCGGCCGCTTTTGGAAGCCCGACTGGAGTCGATCCGCGCTCGCGGCGGCAGCCCCTTTTCGGAGTATCAACTGCCGGAGGCGGCCATCAAGCTGATGCAAGGGTTTGGCCGATTGATTCGCACCAAGAGCGACCGTGGCATCGTCGTGATCTTAGACCCGCGCGTGCGCACCAAGCCGTATGGCCGAGTGTTCTTGGACTCGCTGCCCGACTGCCGGCGCACGATCGAGTCGGCAGACTAGCGCTCTGTCAACGCTTGATATTTGGGTTCCACGACAATGACAGAGCACTAACGTATTGGCTTGCCGCCGAACCACGTTCGTGTTCGGCGGTCGTGCCTGGTCAAACCTGATTCTCAGGTTCAACCAAGGCACTAGCTAAAGAAGTTTTCGCCTTCCCAGTTCATGGGGGGTCGAGTTTGCACGTCCATGTCGCCGTTCACACGGGTGCGGCAAGAGAGCCGCATCTGGTCTTCGTGGCCGATGAAGGCCATCGACACCTTCAGCCGCAACTTTTCCCACCAGCCCATGGGGCTCGCGTTTTCGCGTCCCTTGAGGATCAGTACGCGGCACGCGCCGCAGTGGCCAAAACCGTGGCAATTGGCGATCTTGTGGATGCCGGGGTACACCTGCACCCCCGCCTGCATGGCCGCCTGGCGCAGGTTGGCGCCCTCGGGCACTTGAACCTGCTTCTTGTCGTTGACGAAATTGATGACCGGCATGGTGGTCTGCTTGGCCTCGCGAGCTGGAAATCGGGTAGCACATCACCCCCTGCCGCGTGGGGCCGCGGGCAGGGCGGAAACCCAAATTCTAGCGAAGCCGCGGCGACCGTTCTAGGCGAGCAAAGGGGGATAGGATGGCTGAATCCTCACCCGCCACGTTCATTGGTACTCGGCGGTGACGCCCAGGTAGGCCAAGCCGCCGGCAAAGATCAATAGCAACAGAAAGTCTGAGATCAAAGTCACCCAAAACGCGCGTTTCTGCAATACGGTTTGCATGTGCGTTCCCGCAACGACGAAGACGAGCGCTGCAAATCCGCCTATAACCGCCATACCAAGTATGACACCAAAGCCGCCTTGTCCGTCGCCGGGATACGGGTTTCCCCAGCGCATATGTGAAATGGGCATCGCATAGACGACAGCCACGGCCATCAACAACCGCGCGGCCAAGAGGCAGATTTCACGAATCCAATATTTCCAGCGCATGCTGCCTACCGCGTGGATCGCAGCATGCGGCCGTAACGACGCTGACCAAAATCGTCGGCAAAGCGTCCCTCTTCAAAAGCGATCTGCCCCCCCACGAGCACCTGCCGCACTACGCCGTCGCTGCGCTTGACCATCCGCATGGCGCCGGCCAACCGCTCATCGTGATGTTCGATCGGCTCGCTCAGCCCGGTCTTGAGCTTTTCCGGGTCGATGATGGCGACATCGGCCCAGCGGCCGTTGGCCAGCGAGCCGGCGTCGAGCCCCAGCCAATCGGCGGTGGCGCCCGTCAGTTTGTGAATCGCCTGCTCGATTGGCATCAGTCCCGGATTGAGCGCCACCTGCTGGAGCATTTGCAGGCCGCCATCTTGAAAGGCCATGTTGCGCGCGTGCGCGCCAGAATCGTTGAAGCCGGGCAGCGTGGTCGGATGCGCGAAGATGTATTGCCGCTTGTCGGCGCGATCGTTGGTGACGACCGTCTTCCAGCGAATGGCCGAATCGTGCTCGGCCAACAGGTCCATGAAGTAATCCAGCGGTTCGGCGCCGGCGGCCTCGGCCAGTTCTTGAAATGACTTGCCCGCCTGACCGGGGAGGGGAGACGACACCACCCACATGTCGTCCAGATCGCGATGAAAGACGCGCTCGCCGCGCGTTTCCCAGTCGTCGCGGAATCGTTTGCGAAACGCCGGATCGGAGAACATCTGCTTTCGCTCGGCGCTGGTGGCGCTGATCGATTCGACGCCGGTGGGAAACTCCTCGAGCAGCGGCGTATGGACGCCGTCGCAATAGTTCAAAAACGGCTCAGCCAGCGCCTGCCAGCGAATGTTCGCCCGCATAAAGGTGTTCAGAAAACTGGCGCCGCCGGTGGCGATCTTGTAGATCTTGCGGTTGGTCTTCACGTCCATCGCGGCCACGATCGTGGTCCGTAGCGGCCGGCGGAAAATACCGGTCGAGAGCATCCCCAGGATGGCGACGGTTCGCTTGTTGAGCGCGTTGGGAGTGGCCTGCAACACGCGATCGCGGCGGCGCACCACATCGGCCAGTTGGCCATACTCCTTGGGGCTAGCATGCTGCGAAGGGACCGAGATGCCGACAAACGGCTCGCCATCCATGCGATGCCACGGCAGCATGTCGATCGACAGGCCCAGATAGCCGGCGTCCATCGCCTCGCTGACGATCCGCCGCATGCCGTCGATCTCGTCGCGAGTGGCGTGCGACTCGCGCAGACTGCGCTCCATGCCCATCACATGCGCGCGAATGCTGGAGTGCCCGACAAAGCTGCTGACGTTGGGGCCGATGGGCAGCGTGTCGAGATGCTCGTAATACTGGGTGACATTGCGCCACGGGATCTCGTCGCCGATCCACTTCGAGAGCACGTCGCGCGGCAGGCTCTCCACGCGGCAAAACAGATCGAGCAAATCCTTTTTGCTGCCCACCGCCGCCGACAGCGAACAATTGCCCATCACCACCGTGGTCACGCCGTGGCGAACCGACTCGTCGAGCCCCGGCAGGGCCTCGATCTCGGCGTCGTAGTGCGTGTGAATGTCCAAGAGACCCGGCAGCACCCAGCAGCCACGGGCGTCGATCTCGCGCTGCCCCTGGGTGGGAATCTGCGGCGACGCTTGTTCCACCTTGCCGCCGGAAATCGCCACATCAGCCACTCGGCCGGGCTTGCCGGCGCCATCAAAGAAGAGTCCATTGCGAATCACGACGTCGTGAGCGGGCCGTTCCGTCGTGCTGGTATTGGCGACCATGCGATTGCGACCTCAGTTGCTACGCTCGACTGCCACGCAGCGACTGCGCGCGGCGAGATGGATTGTTGTGCGCCATCCCCCAATTGGGGACGTTGGCGCACAAGGCGCGCCCCCCAAGGGACACGCCTTAGCGTAGGGCCTGACGCCGCCGAAAACCAGTGCCGAGACGCCCGCGCCGGCAATTGCCGGGCCGCAAGTCACTATTTGGGCGGCGTTGGCAGGGCCGCCGTCGTCGCGGCCGGCTGCGAGGCCACTGGCTGGGCATTCTCGCTTAGATACGTTCGCAGCAAGGCGAGCGTGGTTTGAAAGTCGGGCATGTCGGCGATCATCCGAAACGTTGGATCGGTTTGCACGCGCTCGTACCGCTTGAGCACATCGGCCGCCTCTTTGGCAGGGACTGGCGCGGTGCCCGACTGTAGCTCGCGCGGCAGCGCCAGAAAGCTCTTCCACTGCGCGTCGAGATTGGCGTGCAAACGTCCGCCAGACGCCACAATCGCCTGCCGCATGGCCGCGCGTTGGCTGGCGCTGTCCCCCGCTGGTGCGGTGGAGAGGGCCGCATCGGGCGCGGGGATGGTTGCGGGTGTCTGGGGCACGGCGCCGGCCGCCTGCGTATCGCGGGCCAGCAACATGGCCAGTTGCACCGCCGACTCGGGGACCACTCCGCCTGTATAAAACGCCAGATTGGCGTTGTTGTCGACTTGCAGCACCGAGCCATCCAGCGCCACGCCGGCAAACAACCCACGGCTGCGCGAATAGGAATAGATCTCCGCGTTCAACTTGATGTCGGTGCCGGTAGACGCCTGCCGGCCAACAGGGCCAGCGGCAATGGCGGCGTCGGCGCCGAGTGTGAACTTGCTGCCGGTCAGCAGCGATTCAATGCCGCGCCGGTTTTTGAACACCAGCACCACATCGGTCGACTGCACGCCAATCTGCCAGCCCACGCTACCGCCGGTGAAGGTGACAAACACTGGCGCCCGCCAGGCGCCCTCGGGGGTGCGAACCAGAGCCACGCCGCGGCCAAAGCGACCGGCGATCACAAACCCCACCTTCACCACGCTGGGAATAATCACCACGCCTTGCGCTTCGCGCAGCAGTTGCCGAGGGATCGATTGCATTTGCAACGAAGTGAACTGCTCCAGCACCGAGGTGGCGGTGGCCACCGTTTGCAGTTCTTGCGTGTAGATTTGCGGCGCCTGACCAATCGCCGATTGTGCTGAGCTGGCAATCAAGACGCCAAGAAACAACGTTGCGATTGTGGCGCGCCGCATATCGAAGACTCCATTCTGCGAATCTGGCCTGTTGAGGCAAAGAGCCTAAACTGCGGTGGCCGGCGGCGTCTAGGTCAGTTTGGGCACCCCCCCCCGCTGGCCGGCGCCCCAAAGGGGGTGTTACGCTTGAGCCTTGCCAGCAGATTGCAACCTCAATCATCGAAAGCGGCGCATGAACGTGACCCACGGCGAATACCTGCGGCCCACCTGGTTTGTCGACTCCGACCATCCGGCGATTGTCGATTTTGCGCGGCGGACCGCAGGCGAAGGGGGCGACACCGAGCGCGCGCTACGGCTGTTTTATGCCATTCGCGACGGCGTTCGTTACACCGCCTACGGCATTGCGCTCGACCGCGACAGCTTTCGCGCCAGCAACACGCTGGCGCAGGGGCGCGGTTGGTGCGTCACCAAGTCGTGCCTCTTGGCGGCGACCGCTCGCGCGGTTGGCATTCCGTGCCGACTGGGCTACGCCAATGTGCGCAATCACCTCTCCACGCGACGCCTGACCGAGATGATGGGGACCGACGTCTTTTACTACCACGGCTACAACGAGTTTTGGCTCGACGGTCGCTGGGTCAAGGCGACGGTGGCGTTCAACGAAAGTCTGTGCGCCAAGGCGCGGCTCAAGCCGCTCGATTGGGATGGCCGCACCGATTCGCTCTATCATCCCTACGATCTCGACGGCCGCCGACACATGGAGTATCTGCACGACTACGGCGCCATGGCCGACCTGCCATACGACGCGATCATCGCCAAGTTCCACGAGGCCTATCCCGTGCTCCAGATGTTCAAAAGCGCGGGGGACGCGGCGCCGCGATTGGAAGGCGATTTTGAGGCCGAGGTGGCCGCCGAGGCCCAGGACGCCAATGGCGCCGAGGCTGCTACTGGGGCTTCAACTCCAAAATCTTCACGTTCTTGAAGTACACCGGATGGCCGTGGTCCTGAAAGCCGATGTACCCTTCGCGCGGCATCTCCTTAATGGCGGAGAAGAACTTGTGACGTGATCCATCGGGCCGCTTGCCACGCTCGGGGAAATCGTCGCAGTTCATTGTGGTGATTTCCTCGCCATTCACCTTCACGCTCATCAGGGGGCCCTTGCAGGTGAGCTCCACATGGTTCCACTCGCCGGGCCCCTTGTGGGTTTGCTGGGTCGGCGCGACAAGATCGTAGATCGCGCCAAACGAGTGCAGCCCCGGCTCTTTGCTGTTCTCCACCTGAGCCTCAAACCCGCTATAGACCGGGTTGCGCGGCGCGCCCACGCGATAGAAGATGCCCGAGTTGCACTGGTCGTCCCCCATCTTGACGTCGCACTTCAAGGTGAAGTCGCCGAACTTCTGCTTGTCGTACATGATGATGTAGCCCCCCGACTTGAACGGCACCAGGCAGCCATCTTCGACCGGCGTGGCGATCGGTTTTTGCGTGTTGCAGATCCAGCCCTCATGGTCCTTGCCGTTGAAGAGCAACTTCCAGCCGGCGGCCTTTTCTTCCGCGGTCAACTCATTGTCCGCGGCAAGCGCGGCGCTAAAGCCAACTAGCGCGAGTCCGACACATAGCGCAAAAGGACGAATAGAGATCATCGGTGTTCTTTCTAGCTTGGCGAGTTGCATGTCGTGTTGGGCAAATTGCTGCGCGCTATGTTAGTCGAATCCGCCGCGCCAAGCGACTATGCTCAGGCTTTGATCCGCTTGCTTCCTGCTGGAGAACGATACGCATGCAGCCCCGCGCATGGTCGCTCTATCTTCTGTTGTGTCTGTCGCAGTCGGCGCGGGCCGACGAGCCGGTTGGTCAACCCATTCGGCCATTGGCGGATCAGTATGTCACCGTCTTCGAGTCACCCAGCCCCAAGGATGTGTTTTGCTACACCCCCGGCATCTGCCGCCTCGCTTCGGGGCGGTTGGTGGTGACGTTCGATCTCGGCGGCAAAGGCGCTGCCAACCTGCCCGGCCCCAAGAGCGATCGCTGCACCGAGGGAGGCGCCTGGCAAGGGCACATCATGACCAGCGACGACGGCGGCAAAACGTGGGCCCCTCGCGCCCAGTTCGCGGGCATGCACGCGCGGCCGTTCGTGGCCGGCAATGCGGTGTATGTGATTGGCCACACCACCGATTTGTTTGTGCTTCGTTCCGACGATCAGGGGCAGACCTGGAGCGAGCCCGTCTTTTTGACCAGCGGGCAGAAGTGGCATCAATCGGCGGCCAACGTCCATTACGCTCGCGATTGCGTGTATCTGGTGATGGAGCGGCGCGTGAGCGACAACATCCGCGGCTGGTACGTGGGCGAACTGGCGCCGGTGTTGATGCGCGGCCGCGCGGACGCCGACCTGACGCAGCGCGCCAACTGGACGTTTGCCAGCGAGTTGCCGTTTGGCGAGGCGGCGCCGCATGTCGATGGCAAGCCGCCGTTCGACTATTTTGGCGTGCCGTTCTTTCCGGCGCCGCTGCCGGCCGGTTCCACCCCCGCGCCCCAGCGCCACTGCGCCCCGCTGGGATGGTTGGAGGCGAACGTCGTGGAGTTCGTCGACCCCGATCATCTCTGGCACGATCCGGACGGTCGTACTTTTCATCTGTGGATGCGGGCCCACACCGGCGGCACGGGCTACGCCGCCATCACCAAAGTGACCGAAGCCCCCGATGGGCAGATGACGACCAGCCTGCAAACGGTCCCTTCGGGTCGCAAGGCGCTGTTTGTGCCGTGCCCCGGCGGGCAGATGCGATTTCATGTGCTGTACGACGAGCCGACTCGGCTCTATTGGCTGCTTAGTTCGCAGGCGACCGATTCGATGACGCGGCCCGACCGACTCGGCGCCGATCGCTTCAACCTGCCGAACAACGAGCGGCACCGATTGCAGCTTCACTTTTCGCGCAACATGATCGACTGGTGCTTTGCCGGACTGGTGGCGACCGGCAAAACGCCGCGGCAAGCGCGGCACTACGCCAGCATGGCGATCGATGGCGACGATCTGGTGATTGTCAGCCGCTCGGGCGACCAGCGGGCGCACAGCGCGCACGACGGCAACCTAGTCAGCCTGCACCGCGTGCGCAAGTTTCGCGAGCTTGTTTATTAGTCGCGCGCTGGGCAAGCGCTACTTGTTCGCGGTGCGCTTGCTGGGGGCGAAACGCAACACCCCTTCGCCCGTCAACGTATGCGTGGTGAAGTACGTTTCGCCCTGCTCGTCTTCTCCAAAAGACAAGATCGGCAGCGCCGGCGGCCAGGGAATCGGCCGATTGGCGACCACGCGCCGCGTGGCCGGATCGTACTTGAGCGCCCATATCCGGCCAGCGATGTAGTCGGCATAGAGATAGTAGCCTTCCAATTCGGGTATCTGCTTGCCGCGATACACATGACCGCCCGTGATCGATTTGCCCACGTCGTGATGATACTCCCAGATGGGGTCGATCAGCTTGCCGCGCGCCTTGCCTTTGGCCTTGGGAAAGGGGTGCATCCCTTCGCGGATGTTCCAGCCATAGTTGCCGCCGCGCGTGATCAGATCGATCTCTTCCCAGGTGTCTTGCCCCACGTCGGCGGCCCATAACAAACCGGTGACCGGGTCAAAAGCCATGCGCCACACGTTGCGCAGGCCATAGGCCCAAATCTCGGGGCGCGCTTGCTTTTGATCCACAAAGGGATTGTCTTTGGGGATGGCGTAGGCCAATCCGGGGTCGCGACCGTCAATGTCGATTCGCAAGATCTTGCCGAGCGGCGTGGACAGCTTTTGCCCATTGCCAAACGGATCGTTGGCAGCGCCTCCATCGCCGATGGCGATATACAAATGCCCGTCGGGTCCAAAGCAAATGGTGCCGCCGTCATGATTCCAGAACGGCTTGTCGAAGGTCATCAAGATCTCCTCCGAGTCGCGGTCTGCGCGATTCGGATCGTCTTTGCTTACCCGATAGCGCGCCACCACGTTTTGATGCGGCGCGTGCCGGTTGGTGTAGTAGACGTAGAACTCCCCCGTCTCTTGATAGCGCGGATGAAAGGCCAGTCCCAAAAAGCCTTCTTCGTTCGTCTTGTCGTCGTACGACACCCGATCGGTGATGTCCAAAAACACCCCTGTCTCACGCGGCGCATCGGGGCTGGCCAGCACATGCACGATGCCATGTTGTGTCGGCACAAAGACGCGGTTGCTGCCGTCCCCCGCATGCGTGACCAAGATGGGCCGCAGCGCCACCGGCAGGCCGCTCTCGGGCTCAGGAGTCCAGCCAGCCCATTGAAGGTCGGGAAACGCCACCACGATATCGAGCGGCAAGGGACTGGTGTCGATTTCGTCCGCACGGCCGCAGGCCGGCAGGCAAATCGCGGCCAACAAGCAAACTAACACCATGGAGATTGCATAAGCTGTTCGCGGCATGTGTGCCTCTGGGGGCGAGTTTTGGCAGGCGCCAACCGAACGCTGGCGATTCTTGGTAGACGAAGTCTAAGGGCAATCGCGGCCAAAATGAACCCACCGGCGCAGTCGCGGCGAAATCGGTTCGCACGGCGGATCACGGCCCATCGCTGGCTATTCTATGTAGCCCAGGCCGCGCAGCCGCTCGCGAGCTAGCTCATCGGCCTGCGCCGCCATCTCTTCGGCCGAAAGGGGGGCCGCCAACGGCCGACCCGCCAGCGAAGGGGGAATCGGATGCTCCCCAAGTGCGAGAAGTGTCGGCGGCAAGTCTTGCCACGCAATGCTTTCCAACTCTCCCGCAAGCGGAGAATTGGCGGCCGCCAGGATGAAATATGCATCGTCGCCGACTGCCGCCGCGTCCTTGGGAATTGCCAGCAGCAGTAGGGCGACTTCATCCGTCTGCGATTCGAGCAGCGAGCCAAGGGTTTGGTCGATCTCACTGGCCGCTGCGCTGCCGTGCGCCAGCCGGATCGTGGTTCCGGCCAGCCGGTCGATCATCGCTTCGAGTTCCGCCAACTCGACATCGCAGCGCGCATCCCAGGCCACGCGGCCGTAGGCGCCGACCGACATCAAATAGTCGATCGTTTCCGGCCGCTCGTCGCGCAATAACTCCGCGGCAGTTTTCCCCTCGAACACGACTAGGATCAACTTCATAGCAGCAGTGACCGCCCTTCCATCGCCGCCGTCTTGCCCGGTCCCAGAGCGGCCAGAATCGTCGGCGCCATGTCGATCATGCTGGCGGCCGATGTGTCGAAGGGGCGATTCATGAACAGCACACCGGGCACAAGCTCGGGATCGACAATGTGATCTCCGCTCCAAAGCCGGGTGTTGTCTTCCCAACTGGTGGCGCCAAGCCCCCCCAGCGCCGTCGCCCATGACGATCGATAGCCCCCGGCGTACTTGAGCAGCACATCGGGCGCTTCGCCGACGTAAGCGCCGTGATACGCCTGACCGCGCGGAACCGCCACGCGAACGCCAATCTCGCCCGTCGCGGGATCGGCAAGGCCAGTCAGACGCTGACAAATTTCAGACGCCAGTCGTGGCGCCTCGTCGGCCGTGACCGTGCCTTGCCCTTCGCGGCCGGCCAAATTGAGGTAGATGCCCGACAAGCCAATGGAATACGCGCGCGTCTGTCGCCAATCGATCGCGTCGAGTCCGTCGGCCGTGCATTCCTCCGGCGCGTGGCCACACTTCAAGGCCAACAGCCCTTGCTCGCGCAACCAGGTGTTGATGTTGAACCCACGTCGAAAACCGCCAAATCCGTGATCGCTGAGCACGATCACCAATGTCTGGTCGTCGGCGTGCGCGAGCGCGCGACCCACGATCTCGTCGCAGGCCATATAGTGTTCTTCGATCACCTGGGCAAAGTCGCCGCGGTCTCGGCCTCGATTGGCGGGGTGATCCGTATCGCGATAGCGCCAAAACATGTGCTGCAAGCGATCGGGCGTGTCGAACAGGATGAAAAACAATCCCTCGTCGTGCCGCGCCAATTCGTGCAGCATCATCCGCTCGCGCTCAGCCAGCGCCTGATGGCACTGATCGAGAAACGCAGCCTCGTCAAGGCGGCCGTTCGATAGTCCGTTGTGGTCCTCGACCATGCCGGTGGTGTAGTAGGGGCCAATCGCGTCGGCCAGTTCGCCCGCGTACGACGGCGGCGAACTGATCGGGAACAACGGCGCGGCGGGTTCGAAGTTGATCGGCGACGCATAAAGCTCGAACTGCGGTTCTATACGCGACAAGTAAAATCGCGCCATGCCGCGCACGGACGAAAGCAGGCCCGTTTTGAAACGCAGACGCAGCCAGTCGCTCCACTCCCCCTCGCGCACGGTGACTGGCGCGCTGTCGCCGTCGGACTGCACCGTAGCCCGGCGCGCCGCGCGGTCAACGCGAATCGACAATCGGCACTCCAGGTCGCCGCGCGCCTGTCGCGGGCCGCGGATCGTCGTTTCAATGCCGCCGACACCGTCGATGACGACGTGTTGAACCAGTTCGCTTTCGCCGGCCAGACAATCCGCGGCCGTGGTGAAGAATGTCGCCGTGCCAAAGCCGCCGCGCAGGTCGGGCACGCCCATGCCGGCCAATTGTCGGCCGCGCAGCGCATCGGGCGGGTAGCTGCACGGACAGCGGAGCACGATGGAAGGGATGCCGGCCGCCGAGAGATTATCCCAAAATGGCGCGGCGCGGCGCAGATTAACCACCTTGGGGGGGGACAACCGACTGGTCTGCTGGTAGCGATTGAGCGCCAGTTCCACGCGGTAGGCGCGCGGATCGCGGCCCACAAAATCGAAGATGCCATGCGCGCCGGGGTTCACCCCGGTGGCGAAGGTCGACCATGCGACCGGCGTTTGCGCCGGCAGCGTCGTGGCCAGGCGCGCATAGCCCCCCAAGTCGCGCAGTCGGGCAAGGTGCGGCAACCCACCAGATTGCAACAGCGGCTCAACAATTTGAAACGCCAAGCCGTCGAGCCCGATCGCGATGACCTTGCGAATTGGCGACATCAGCCGCTCGGCCCGCGCATGACGGCGCTCATTTCTCGCCGCGTTTCGCCAAGGCGAATAGCCGCTTGCACACGGCCATCGGTTGTCGCCAAAAGACCAGCGCCAGTCCGGTCGCGGCGGTCAACATGGAGCCTAAGGGGAGAACCGTATCCGGGCCGATGTACGAAAACAGCACCAAGCTTTCCACGAACGAAACTCCTCACACCGCCCCAGATGCAACGCATTCCCTACGCATTGGCGCACGCACGCTCGTCGCGGTGCGCCGCCTGTCAAATCACGACTTCGTAGGGCAGCGACACCGATCGTTGACTGGCAAGACGATCGATTGCACAGAAATGCTCATGACCCCCGTCACGCATTTTGAGGTAACCATTCCGCCGGCAAGCTGGCGGTGGTGTGCGCGCCGTGTCGTCACCCAAAAATCGAACGAGGCGCTAGCTGGCGCGACGCGAACGTCGCTTCATGCTTCGCCTCGTTACTGCTTATAACCGATCAGGCGGCAGTTGAGTTTCGCGTGATTTTTATTTCATCGAGAATCTTGCTCTGCGCCCCCTCGCTAGTGGGATTCCGACTGGCAATCGCGCGAGGCTCAGACCTCATCAGGCAGCGCAACACCGCAGTCGTCGATTGGTTTCGCGCGATGAAATAAAATCGGCGCGCGCTCAGCGGCAACAAGCGCCCCAGACCAATGGCCAGACTGCCCCCCTCCTGCGCTGGGCAGTCTGCGGTTGCGCGGTGAATTCCGCGCTCACCAGCGCGCGAAACCGCGGCAGCAGCCTACGCCCGGCGGGCGTCTCGGCCAGATTGGTCGCCTCGGCAAATCCGTCCTCCAACCGATATAGCTCGTCAGGCGCTCCGTCGTCGGCCTGAATGTAGTGATAGCCATCCGCGATCACCGACTTCAAATGCGCGAAGTTGCGATCGGCCGACAATACTTCGGCAAAGACCGGTTGAGGTGCTTCATCGCTCCAGCCGAGGGCCCAACTCACGCCCGGCAGCGGTCGCGACGGAGTAATTCCGGCCAGGTCGAGAATGGTGGCGGGCACATCAGCCAGCGACACCGGCCGCTCCAGCATTCGGCCCGCTGGCGCCTTGGCCGGATACGAGATGACGAGCGGCGCTTCGATCACCGGCCGATAGAGCGTGGCGCCGTGCAACCAATGGCCGCGTTCGCCAAAATGCTCGCCATGATCGTTGGTGACCACCACGATCGTGTTGTCCAGCGCGCCGCGCTGTTGCAGCTCATCCAGCATGGCGCCAAGCTGATGGTCGACGTATCGCACAATGCCATCGTAGGCGCCGATCGCGTACTCGATCTCGTCTGGCTGCGTCGGCCGCCAGTCGGGCAGTTGTGCGACCCAGCGCCAGAGCATGTCCCAGCGCGCCTGCGGGTCTTTCAATGTGGTATAGCGGTCGAATCGCGGATCGGGCACATAGTACGGAAAATGGGCGTCATAGTAATTGACGAAGGCAAAGAACGGCCGACCAGTCTGCTGCCGTTGCCAATGCAGGAACCGAGCGTTCACCTCGGCGGCCGACATCCGCGGATCGTAGCTCTGCTGATTGAGCAACACCGCACAGAGAGCCCCTCCCACGTAACTCGTCTTTAAGAGGGTGCGCCGCGTGATCGGCAAGTCCTCGTAGCGCGCAAAGCCCTGTCCAAGCCCCGTTCGCGCGCTACAGTAGCTGCAGTTGCCCACAAAGGCGCCGGTCGCATAACCGGCTTCGCGCAGCGCCTCGGCCAGCGTCCATGCGCTCTCTGGCAAGGGGTCGAAGATCGTGGCGCCATGCGTGTGCGGCATTTCGCCTGTAAAGAGCGAGGCATGCGTGGGCAAGGTCCACGAACAAGGAGCATACGCCTGTCGAAAGGTCACGCCGCGCGCGGCCAGTCGCGCCAGCGCCGGCGAAGTATCGCGGTGATAGCCGTAGAGGCTCAGATTGTGTTTGCGCACCGTGTCGAGCGTGACGAGCACGATATTGGGACGCGCATTGCCATTCGGTGGGCCAAGCGGGGGGTTGTCGGGAGGCGGTGCGGGCCGTGACGCCCAGCGACCGCCAATCGCCAGCAACAAGCAAATCGCCGTCGCGCCAATCGCGATCCGTATTGGCACACGCGCCGGCAGTCGTTGCCAGCGTCGGCTGATCATCGTGGCGACTCCCAGAGACACGATCACCAGCGAAATCGGATACAGCCGATCGCCAAGCACATAGCCCACTGTGTCCAGGACCGCCACAAAGGCGAATAGCGCCAGAGCCAGGGCCCGCTGATCGATGCCAGACAACGCCCGCCCGGCAAGCTTCACCCATAGCGCCAGCGCTAGGAACATTGCCACTTCGCCCAGCGGCGTCAGCCACCACATGACGCTGGGAAGTGTGACAAAGTAATCCGTAAAGCTGACTGGCAGCGGCCGAAACCAGAGAAAATACCCAGCCACGCGGAGCAGATTCTGCGCGAGCGACGCGCCGATCCCGAACGCGACCGCCCAAACAACCAGCTCGCGCCAAGACATCGTGCTACAGCCGCGCGGCGCAAACCATGGCGCGACCAACACGATCACCACTGCGGCCAACGCGCCGATGCCAGGCGCGCCAATGACCGCTTCTAGTGGGTTCCGGCCATGAGCCAACCAGCCCCCAACCAAGAGCAACAGGAGCGTGCCGGCTACTACCAGCGCTCGTCGATTGCCGAATAGTCGTTGCCGATCAGGCGCGGCGAGAGGGGATGTCGAGCTTTCGGTCATTGCCAACTCGGGTGCAGTCCGCGCGAAGCCCCCACCACTTGGGGGCAAGTCGCGCGGCTCCGCGGCGCACGACAGTCCTACGAATTAAACCGCGCAAGTAGCGCAATGGTTTCGCGCGACGCATAAGTTGTCTCGACGGCTATGTTGAAAACGACGCACCTCCATCGCCTGCTCATCGGGCCGCGCCGCGGAAGTCGTCTCAAAGTCACGCCGTGACCTTCAAACCGACAATCGCGACCAGGAGCAGGCCCAGAAAGAACAGCCGGCCCGGTGTGGCTGGCTCGCCCAACAGCAAGATGCCGAGCAAAATCGTGCCGGCCGTGCCAATGCCGACCCACACGGCGTAGGCAGTGCCGATGGGCAGCGACTTGGCGGCAAGACCGAGCAAAAGCATGCTGGCGAAGATCGCCACGACGGTCAGAATCGTGGCCAGCGGACGCGTGAAGCCTTCGGTGTACTTCAGTCCAATCGCCCAGCCCGCTTCCAGAATGCCCGCCACAATCAGCAGCAGCCACGCCATGACAACGACTCCCTGTTTCAGGCGTCGTCTTTCGTGACCGGGTACGGCGCGTCTCGTCCGGGGCCAGAAGTGGCCAGTACGATAAATTTCTAGGGGTAATTGTACCGAACAGACGCATTTCGGCAGTAGCCACCCCCCGCTGGCGACGCATCGCATGCGCTGCCGTTGGGCGGCAAAACCCGCATAGGCGGTCGCCGCCCTCGCGAGCGTGGCAAATTACCATCCCCCCCGATTGACGCGGCAAATTCGGGTAACTATACGGGTATATTGTCAGAGCGAAGTTCATCGCTCTCGGAACCGATTTGAGACCGCTAATGTAGCCAAGCCACGCGTCCCGTTCGGCAAAACTCGTCGAAGCGATCGCGGTCTCGGACGTCAATTTCTCATCCGCATTTTCCGCCTGCGCTGCTGCGCATGCGCCGAGATTCTCGTTCGCTTGGTTGAATTGCCGCCGCGACGACAGGTTGGCTGGCTCACGGAACACAGGCAAGGCACGTGCAACATCGATTGACCGTTTGGATAGGCTGCGCGCTGATCGCCGCCATTGCGCACACTTCGGCGCAAGGGGCGATCGTGGTCACCAACAATGTCGACGCCAATCAGCTTGGCGCCGCGCTCGGACTGGGTCCGGGCGCCGTCATCACCTCGTCGAATCTCGCCGAAGTGCAGCAAATACCCGGTTTGGGATTGGCCAGCAGCGGCGTATTCAAGACGACCGGCCCCGCGCCCGACACCTACGGCCTGGACTGCGACGGCATCGTGCTCACCACCGGCAACGCCGCCGACTTCGGCACCGGTCCCGATAGCAAGGTATTGAGCGTCAACTACAAGACGGGCACCTTCGCCTACGATTCTTTGCTTGACCCCATCGCCACACCGTTTGGCTGGGGCGGCTATTCGTTTCACGACTTCACCAAGCTCGATCTCACCTTCGACATGGTCGGCAACGCCGACACGATCAGCTTCAAGTTGGTGTTCGGCACCGATCAAGCGCCGCTGCCGGCGAACGACTATTTCTTCAACGACGTCTTCGCCGCGTTTCTCAACGGAACCAACATCGCGCTCGTCGATGGCAAGCCTATGGAAATGCACCACCCCGACCTGCTGCCGTCGTCCAGCGTGAACAACCCCGGCACCGCCATGTCGTGGGTGCTTGCGCCGGGGGGCAATCCGATTCTGGAGATCACCGCCAAGGTGGCGCCAGGCAGCAAGAATAACACCCTCTCGTTCATCATCGCCGACAACAAGGACGGCTATATGGACTCGGGCGTCTTTATTTGCGGCGTCCCAGAGCCGCAGACATTCGTATTGGCTCTTGCCGCGCTGCCATTGGGCGCGCTGTATCTACTGCGCAGGCGGCGTGTGTAGCGGCAAGAAGCCGATTCCTGCACGGAGCGAATGAACGACTTTTCACCCGTAGGGGCGTTCGCACGGCTATCGCAATCCGCAGTGCGGTAGTCGAAAATACTGGCAGCGCCGCGCCGGGATTCCCCAGGTCAGGCACAGCACAAGGGCAGGTAATCCAATGGACCGCCAGCAGATTCTCGCCAATCCCATCAACCGATGGTACGACGCGCGAATGTACAACCCGGCGTTCTTGGAACTGTACGACGGCACGGAATGGGCCAATTTCGGCTACACCGAGTCGGCCGGCGACACGCGTTTGCAGGCCTGCCGCAATCTCATGGAGCGGTTGCTCGCGCTACTCCCGGATAAGCAAGGTTCGATTCTCGATGTCGCCTGCGGCAAGGGCGAGACGACACGCCACCTGTTGAACCACTACCCGGCCCATCGGGTGACCGGCATCAACATTTCGGAAAAGCAGCTAGACACCGCGCGCACGCGAGCGCCCGGCGTCGACTTCCGCTTGATGGATGCCGTGCAGTTGGAGTTTGCAGACGCTTCGTTCAATACGGTGATCTGCGTCGAGGCGGCGTTTCACTTCCATACCCGCCAGCAGTTTTTGAAAGAAGCGCTGCGCGTGCTCAAGCCCGGCGGCATGCTCATCCTTTCCGATGTGCTGGTGTCGGTCGAATCGGCGCGGCGGCGCCCCTATCATCACGAGCAGAACTACCTTCGCGATCCAGCGGCCTATCGCGGCGCGCTGGCCGAGGCGGGTTTCGACAATCCACGCGTGATCGACGTGACCGATCAGGCGTGGCGCGCCCACTTTCTAGCCGTCGCGCAAGTGATGCACGACCGATTCGTGCATGGCAAGATATCGCGCGACGAGTTGCAAAACCTGATGGGGCCAGCCTACGAACTGGCCGCCGACATTCAATACTACGTGCTGGCCGCCGGCACGAAGCCGCCGGCGCCGCGGTCCGTGACCTAAAACCGCATCGCGGTGAAACCGCCATCCACGTAGTAGCTGGCGCCGGTGATAAAACTGCCCGCCCGCCGCGACAACAACAAGAGCGCCGCGCCGATCAATTCGTCGGGCTCGCCATAGCGCTTCATTGGCGTGCCCGCCATGATCCCGGCGGTCCGCTCGGCGTCGAGAATCTTGCGGTTCTGCTCGGCCGGAAAGAAGCCCGGGCAAAGCGCGTTGACGCGCACCTTCTGCGGGGCCAGTTCGCGGGCGACGTTTTGCGTCAGGTTGATCACCGCCGCCTTCGACGCCGAGTAGGCGAAGACGCGCGACAGCGGCCGGTCGGCCGTCACGCTGCCAATGTTCAAAATCGAGCCCCCTTGCGGTTGGCTGGCCATGTGGCGCCCAAAGATCTGGCAGCCCCAATGCACCGCCCGCAAGTTGCTGTCGAGTACCCGCGCAAAGTCTTCGTCAGTCGTGTCGAAATACGCGCTGGCCGAGTTGACCCCGGCGCCGTTGACGAGCATGTCGACCTGGCCATATTCGCGTAGCGTGCGATCCAATAATTCTTGCATCGACTCGCGCCGCAGCACGTCGACCGGCAGATAGCAGCACGGCGCCGAGAGGGCCCGCATCTCGGCCACGCAAGCGGCGCCGCGCTCGGCGTCGCGCCCCGCCACCACCACCTTGGCGCCCGCGCGCGACAGGCCCCGCGCCAGCGCGCCGCACAATACGCCGGTGCCGCCAATGACCACGGCTACCTGGCCCGTCATGCCAAATAGTTCGTCGAGATACTCGCTCGGTTGGTTATGCGCCACCAGTCGTCACTCGCTCGGTTTGCGGCGCAGGTCGAGCCACTCGGAGTGGAACACTCCCTCGCGGTCGACGCGCCGATAGGTGTGCGCCCCAAAATAGTCGCGCTGCGCTTGCAGCAAGTTGGCGGGCAGCCTTGCCGAGCGATAGCCGTCAAAATAGCTGATGGCTGCGGTGAAGGCCGGCGCCGCAATGCCCAGTTCGATCGCCTGCATCACCACATGCCGCCAAGAGGATTGCGCCTTCTCGATGGCGTCGCGGAAGTACGGCGCGAGCAGCAGGTTCTCCAGCTTGGGATCGCGGTCGAACGCCTCTTTGATGCGCTCCAAGAAGCGCGCGCGAATGATGCAGCCACCGCGCCACAGCAAGGCAATCTCGCCGAACTTGAGCGGCCAGCCATGCTCGGCCGCGGCCGCCTGCATCTGAAAGAACCCTTGCGCGTAGCTGACGATCTTCGAGGCGTACAGCGCGTGCCGGATCGACTCGATGAATTTCGCCCGGTCGCCCGAGTATTTGCCACTGGGACCGGTCAGCACCTGGCTGGCGCGGACCCGCGCCTCTTTGAGCGCCGAGAGATACCGCGCGTACACCGCCTCGGTGATCAGCGTGGTCGGCACGCCCAGATCGAGGGCCAGTTGGCTCATCCATTTGCCGGTCCCTTTGCTGCCGGCCTCGTCCAGAATCATGTCGACCAGGTAGGCGCCGGTTTCCGGATCTTTGGCGCTGAAGATGTCGCGCGTGATCTCGATCAGGTAGCTGTCCAACTCGCCGCGGTTCCAGGTGGCGAACACGTCGTATAGCTCAGCGTTGGAGAGCCCCAGGCCCTTGCCGAGCAAGGCGTACGCCTCGCAGATCAACTGCATGTCGCCATATTCGATGCCGTTGTGGACCATCTTGACATAGTGCCCCG
Organism: Pirellulales bacterium; assembly: GCA_019694455.1. NCBI lineage: Bacteria > Pseudomonadati > Planctomycetota > Planctomycetia > Pirellulales > Pirellulales bacterium. Next base: position 23,206 of record JAIBBY010000018.1, on the reverse strand, counting down.
CGCCGCCGGGACCGATCCACTCGCAGCATGGAATATCGTTGTTCGCGCCCACCTTGGCGGCGATCGACTGCAGGATCGGCTTCACCAGCGGCCACGCTTTTTCGCTGCCGCCGGGCATGATGCTGGGGCCCAACAGCGCGCCTTCTTCTCCCCCCGACACTCCTGTGCCGACGTACAGCAACCCCTTCGACTCGACCAGCTTCACGCGCCGTTCGGTGTCGAGATAGTAGGTGTTGCCGCCATCGATCAGCACATCGCCCGGCGAGAGGAGCGGCAGCAGTTGATCGATCAATTGGTCGACCGCCGGCCCCGCCTTGACCATCATCATCACTTTGCGCGGGCGCGATAACTGGCCCACCAATTCTTCAATCGAATGGCAGCCCACAATCTGCTTGCCGGCGGCGCGCTGCGCCACAAAGTCGTCGACTTTCGAGGTGGTGCGGTTGAAGACCGCCACCCGAAATCCACGGCTCTCGATATTGAGAACCAGATTCTCGCCCATCACCGCCAGGCCAATCAGGCCAATGTCGCAAAGCTCTGCCATGTCATTCTTCCGCTGGGAAAGGTCCGCTCGCGCGGGCAGGCTAACTGGTTGAACAGCCTTAAGCCGTGGTCAACGGCCAAGGGGGCTGCTCAGGCAAATAGGTGTCGAACTCGGCCAGCAGTTCATCCTGAAACTTGCCGGCGAATGTTCCGCTGATAAATCGATCGATGCCTTCATCGTAAAGGCGTCGCCAACTGGCGTCCTCGGCGCCAGGGTTGATCGGGAAGAAGAGCGCCGCGTTGGCCTTGGCCGCCGCGTAGTCGCCAGGCGCGTCGCCCACCATCAGCGCGTGATGCGGCGGATATTGCTTGGCCGCGGCCAGCGTCTCTTTCTTGCTGCCCGTTTCCTGTCCGCAGATACCGGCGACCAGGCCCGCCAGATCGTGTTCTTCCCACTCGCGGCGCAGCGCCTCGTTCGGAGTGGCCGAGATCACCAGCAGATCGGCGTGCGGCGCCAGTTTGTGCAGACACTCGCGCACATACGGAAACGGCGGCACGCCGCGCACGATCTCTTCCACCGCTTGATTGACGGCCTGCGACCAGCCAAGCGCTTGGATCAGATCGGGGTCGCCGGTCGCTTCCACCGCCTCTTTGAGCGCCGGATTGCCGAGCCGAGTTTCGCGCGTGAGCCAGTCGGCCAGACCCGCCGGATGCGGAATCTTGGCCCCCCGGGCAACCACCTCGGGCCGGCGCCTGAGCCAGTCGAGCGTTTCGATCAGGCCCGGAAAACGATTGATGCCGCGACTCTTGGAGTACAGATTGACAAACTCCGCCGCCTCGCGGGCGTATTTGCTCACCGCCTGCAAGTGATAGTGATTGATGATGTTGGGGATGAAGCACTCTTTGTGCTTGATCTCCATGGTGTCGAAGGCGCAGCCGTCGGAATCGATGCCGACCAGGTACTGATGTCGCGGCGTGAATTGAAATGTCATGTCGCAATGTCAAACAAGTTGAATGAGTGGCGGCGCGTCAGGCGCGATCGGCCTGCGGAACATACTTAGGCAGCTTGGCGTCGGCATAGATCGGCGCCAGTCGCGCCAAGCGTTGTCGTCCATCGATAATCGGCAGCGACAACATGTCTTGGCCGATAAGCGGTTGGGCGTAGCGCACAAAGTCGTCGGTTACGTCGGCGCCCGACTCGCTGATCCAATTCGCGGGGAACGACCGCTCGCTGTTGGCGACTTCGTTCAGTGGGACTTTGTCGTAATAGACGCCATAGATTTCGCCCGGCTGGCGGAGGATGGTCGACATGAAACCGCTTTCGCCGCGCGCGGCGAGCAGCGCGGCCATTTGACCGCTGCGATACGCTTCTTCGAGATCGACGGTCGACGCGTAAGCCATGCTGTGGCGCTGGTCGGTGCCCGGCACGTTGGCCCGCGCCTTGCCTTTGGCGGCGAGGCCGACTTCGTTCAGGTAATTGACCAACACCTGCGCCACGGTGGTTTGGCTCGCGCCGTACATGGTGTGACCAAAGCGGTCTTTAACCTCGCCCAAGGCGCCAACGCTGAACCCTTCGCTGACCACGACGATGGCGCGCCCCGCCCGGCGCAGTTGGTCGTTCACCTGATCGGCGACCGCTTCCAGCGGAACCGCGCGCTCGGCCAGATAGATGAGCAGCGGCATCTCGCGCCCGGGGTCGGCCAGTCGCGCCGCCGCCGGGATAAAGCCAATCTGGCGCCCCATCGCCTGCAACACCAGCACTGGATCGGCGGGGCAACTGCCCGCGTTCTCTTCGTTCGCGTTTTGGATCATGTGCGTCCAATAACGCGCCACCGAGCCGTAGCCCGGCGTGTGGTCGATCAGGCGAAACTCGCTGTCGCCCACATCGTTGTCGATGGTCTTGGGCACGCCCACCGCCACTAAGTCGAGGCCGCGCTCTTGAGCCAGGTGAGCAATCTTGTTGGCCGTGTCCATCGAGTCGTTGCCGCCGATGTACAGGAAGTAGCCCACCTGATGCGCCTTGAGCACCTCGATGACGCGCTCAAAATCTTCGCGCTGCGACTCTTTGAGCTTGTAGCGACAGGTGCCGATCGAACCGGCGGCCGGCGTGACCCGCAGCAGCGAGATCTCCTCGGCGGGCTGCGCCGTCAGGTCAATCAGCTCCTCCTTGAGCACCCCCTCGATGCCGTGCCGCCCGCCATAAATCGTGCCGATTTCCGGCAGATCGCGCGCGGCCTCGATGATGCCGCGCAAACTGTTGTTAATGACCGGGCTAGGACCGCCGCTTTGGGCGACCACCATGTTTCGCGGTGTACGGCTCATGTAGCTAGCTTGCGTCCGTGGCGCTCCACTCGATTGCGCATCGAATGTAACGCCAGACGCAATCGCCAGCAATGAGCCGGCGACGAAACCTCAATGGCCAGCACACCTTGCCGCAAGCCGGGCCCCGTCGCGCGCAGCTTCCCGGCGCAGCGGGAAACTAACGCGCCAACAAGCGTCGGTTGCTGTCCAGGCCGTCCCAGCGACGCCGACCAGGCATCACGCCGCGCGGCGCGTGGCGACGTGGGCAGGCGCAACGCCCGGACGGGTCTGCACCCATTGCCGGACGACCATGTGCAAGGTCTCGGTGGTCGCCAGATCGATCAGCTCGCCGCGCGAGTCGGCGCCGAGCGCCCGTTGGTGGGCCAGATACAGGTCGACTTGCGACCAGATCACCTGCGCGGCGCGGGCGCGAATGTAGCCGCGCGCTTCGCTGGCTCGCATCGTGGCGGAGCGCGCGCTGACGCGTTGCCAAACCAGATTCTGACTCGCCTGCGCGATGGCGGCCGCCGCTTCGGCAATGCGCCGCCGCTTGGAGAAGTCCAACAACCACGTCAACGATCGCATGAGGCCCATCCGTGTCGCCTCCTGGGGTTCATCGCGCCGCCGCTGGCGGAGCGCGGGACAAGTTCGACAGGGCGCAAGCGCCCTACTTGCATTCATCGTGCTCGCGGCGTCGGCTCTTCAAATTCGCGACCGCCGGTGGCACAGCAGTCATGACCCGACGGGGCGAAGGCGCCAGCAAGCCATCAAATCCGCGCTGCTTGCCCAAGATTTCGCCGTCACGACGCAAGCCGCAGCCGTGTACTGCCGATGGAATAGGTACAACCCGAATGGTCGCTACAATTGCTCCTCTTGCCCTATCCGCAAGAATTGCCTAGTTTGAAGACCTTATCGGCGCCGTAGCCAAGTGGCTAAGGCAGCGGATTGCAAATCCGCCATCGTGGGTTCGACTCCCACCGGCGCCTTTTCTTTTTTTTCCTCGCAAAACAGCCGGAAAACGCGAGTTTTCCCGCTGCTTTTTGCTCTCGACCAGTTCGGCAATCGGCACTTCCCTCACTGCACCAGAGGGCGCCAAATTGCTCCGATCTGCGCCGTTTCGCGCCAAGCAAAACGCCAAGACAGAATCGGCGTTTTCTGCGCCGCCTCGATTCGCACTCTCCGCCCCCTCGGGCCGGTCGATCTGTGGCGCCGGCGCCTCTCCAAAAGTGCCGGTCACGGCCAACGGTAGATCATTTCCGTCGCCATTCTCCAGCCTGAGGTCACATTGACATATCGGAATGTTCCGATATAACAACACAATAAATCACGGCGGCCCTGTGACTCAACACGCGGCGCTTGCTGTTCGACGGAGGCGGCTCTCATGCGACTGCTTATTGTGGGTGGAGTGGCGGGTGGCGCTTCGGCCGCGGCTCGTGCGCGACGTCTCTCAGAATCGGCCGATATCGTTCTGTTCGAAAAAGGCCCCGACGTCTCGTTCGCGAATTGCGGCCTGCCATACTACATCGGCGGGGAGATCACTGATCGAGCCAAGTTGCTCGTTGTGACGCCGGAGCGCCTACGCAAACGCTTTGCAATCGACGTGCGTCCACTCTCGTTGGTTGAGGAGATCGACCGCGAGAACAAGCGCGTGCGGGTTCGCGACCTGGCAACCGAGCGCGCGTACGAGGAGCCATTCGACAAGCTCATTCTTGCGCCGGGCGCGGCGCCAATCCGCCCGCCGTTGCCGGGGTTGGATTTGTCCGGCGTGTTCACGCTGCGCAATTTGCAAGATATGGACGCCATTACCAAACGACTGAACGATGGCGTCCGCAGGGCGGCAGTGATTGGCGCGGGGTTCATTGGCCTCGAACTGGTCGAAAACCTGACCCGACGCGGCATCGCCACAACGCTCATCGAGTTGCAAGATCAGGTGCTGCCGCCACTCGACAAGGAAATGACAACGCCGATCGTGCAATGCCTCCGCAATGCCGGCGTGACGCTGCTGCTCGGCGAATCCGCGGCGGCCTTCGAGCAATCCGGCGACGGCATGGCGGTGCGTCTCAAATCGGGTCGCGCGATCCAGGCCGATCTGATTGTGCTTGGAGTCGGCGTGCGCCCAGAAAGCCAACTCGCGGTCGACGCGGGCCTGGCGGTCGGCGCTCGCGGCGGCATACGCGTCAACGAACACATGCAGACGAGCGATCCCGACATTTACGCGGTCGGCGACGCGGTCGAAGTCACCGACTTCGTAATCGGCGATCCCGCGCAGATTCCGCTGGCTGGTCCCGCCAATCGTCAGGGGCGCATCGCCGCGGATCACGTCTTTGGCAGACCATCGCGCTTTCGCGGCGCCCAGGCGACGGCCATCGTGCGCGTATTCGACCGCACGGCCGCGGCTACGGGAGCGTCGGAGAAATCGCTCCGTCGCGCCAAGCGTTCTTACGGCAAGATTTATATTCACCCCGCCAATCACGCCACCTACTACCCCGGCGCGGAGTCGATGTCGCTCAAGTTGCTATTCGACCCCAACACCGGACGAGTGCTTGGCGCGCAGATCGTGGGGGGCGACGGCGTCGACAAGCGCATTGACGTGCTCGCCATCGCCATTCAGGCGGGCATGACCGTCTATGACTTGGAGGAAGCGGAACTTGCTTATGCGCCACAATATGGATCGGCGAAAGACCCAATCAACATGGCCGGCTTTGTGGCGAGCGGGCTATTGCGGGGAGATCATCCGCAAATCGATGTCGAGTCGGTGCTGGCCGCCGCGCCCGGCGCGCGCCCCTACTTGCTCGATGTGCGCACTGCTGAGGAGTTTGCCGAGGGTCATTTGCCCGGGGCAATCAATCTCCCTGTCGATGAGCTTAGACAGCGCAGCGGCGAGTTGCCAAAAGACCGCCCTATTGTCGCCTACTGTCAGGTTGGACAGCGCGGCTACCTGGCGACTCGATTGCTGCGGCAACGCGGCTTTGATGTGGTGAATCTGAGTGGCGGATACAAGACGTATCGCCTGTTTGAGCCAGACAGGTAATGCGGGCGACAGTGCAACTCCGCCTCTCGGCCGCCACAAGCCTCGTACGCGCGCAGTCCGCGTCACACCTGAAACACACCCACCTTGAACGGCTCGTCGAGCGGGTGGCGCGTGGACACCTCCAGCGCGGCCACTAGCGCCTGGCGCGTCTCGGCCGGGTCGATGATCTTGTCCACCCAGCCCCGCGCGGCGCCGTAGCGCACATCCATCTGCCGGTCGTAGCTCGACTTCACCTTGTCGCGCAGTTCGGCCAGTTCGGCCGCGTCGACCGCGTGCCCTTGCCGCTCCAGGCTTTTCACGGTCACATCCAGCAAGGTGCTGGTGGCCTGCTCCCCACCCATCACGGCGCAGCGGGCCGAGGGCCAGGCGAACAAGAACCGCGGATCGAACGCCTTACCGCACAGCGCGTAGTTGCCCGCCCCAAAACTACCGCCGGTGATGAGCGTGATCTTGGGCACGCGGCAATTGCTGATGGCGTTCACCAGTTTGGCGCCCGCCTTGATGATCCCCTCGTGCTCGCTGTCGCGGCCCACCATGAAGCCGTTCACGTCCTGCACAAAGAGGATCGGCAGCCAATCCTGGTTGCAGTTCATCACGAACCGCGCCGCCTTTTCGGCGCTGTCGACGTAGATGACCCCACCAAACTGGATCGGCCCCTCGGCTGGCCGCACCTGATGATGCTGGTTGGCGACGATGCCGACCGGAAAGCCGCCGATCCGCGCCGTGCCGCAGACGATCGACTGCCCATACTCCGCCTTGTATTCGTCAAAGCTGCCGGCGTCGACCACGCAGTCGAGCACGTCGCGAATTTCGTAGTCCTTTCTCGGGTCGGGCGACACCAGATCGTAGATGTCGCGCCCCGGCCGCGCGGCATCGACCGCCGCCGCGCGGTGAAATGGCTCGGGCGGCATCTCCGGGTCGGGACGTAGCAGCGCCACCAGTCGCCGCAACCGCTCCAGGCACGCCTCGTCGGTGGGGTCGCGATAGTCGATGGTGCCGCTGATCTGCGCGTGCATCGCCGCGCCTCCCAGGTCCTCGTGCGACACGCGCTGACCAATGGCGCTGCGCACCAGCGCGGGCCCGGCCAGGTAGAGGCCCGAGCCCTCGGTCATCAGCAGTTTGTCGCACAGCACCGGCAAATAGCCGCCGCCGGCGACGCAGTTGCCCATGATGGCGGAGATTTGCGGAATACCGGCCGCCGAGATCACGGCGTTGTTGCGAAAGATGCGGCCAAAGTCGTCCTCGTCGGGAAAGACATCTTCTTGCAGCGGCAAAAAGACGCCCGCCGAGTCGACCAGATAAATGAGCGGCAGGTAGTTGTGCATGGCGATGCGCTGGGCGCGCAGCACCTTCTTGGCGGTCGCCGGAAAGAACGCCCCCGCCTTCACGGTGGCGTCGTTGGCAATGATCATGTGCCGCCGACCGGCGACGGTTCCCAGGCCGCACACCACGCCCGCCCCAGGAGCCCCGCCCCACTCGTCGTACATGTGCCACCCGGCCCAAATGCCAAGCTCAAAAAAGCTGGTTCCGGGGTCGATCAGCCGCTCGATCCGCTCATGGGCGGTGAGCCTTCCCTTTTCGTGCTGGCGATCAATCGCCTTTTTGCCGCCGCCGAGGGCGAGTTGCGCCTCGTCGGCCGCCAGGGTTTGGGCCATTTCGGCCAGGGTGGAAGTGGCAGCAGCGGGGGCGGTTTTGGGGGCGGAAGGCATAGGCGGCAGGAAGTGTCTGGCGGTCGCGGCGGGAGGGGAAAAGGGCAGCCGGCCATGATAGCAACGCACAGCGCCTCTTGTAGACGTTGTCTCACTTCTGGAACAAATGCCCAGTCTGAGACGCCTCTGGCCTTTTTCGCCGAGGGTGCGAAATATTCGATAAGTCACTTCCCTCTCGCCAGTTATCGCTCGTCGGGCGCACGGTTCTTGATGCTCGGCATCGGTGTTGCCATTTGTCCACATCCGGTTGCCGCAGGGGCGCGGCAGGTTGGCCCAAGAGCCCTGAATGGGCGCTTTCGACCGATTTGCCGCGTTCGCTTCGGCAAGCCATAGGCCCCACGGATGCCAGGGCGCGTTGACTGGTGGCAACACCCCACACGCGGGAATGTTGCCGCCAGTCAACAACCCAACAGAGATTGAGCCGTCACGTCACCTCTCGCCGGATTCATAACATCATGCAGGACAACTACTTGAGCCAGACTGAGCATTGCCCCTTCGAGGTCATGGCGCCGAGCGTGCTTTCCGAAAGTCCTCACCGAGTCGAGCCAAACGCTTGCGAATCGAACCTCGATCAGAAGGGCTGCTCCTTGCGAAAAACAACGCGAAAGAATCTGGCCACCAGCAAACATTCCGCGGCGCCTGCCAAGCCGGCCAAGGCCAAAACCGCTGGGCGATCGGGCGGCGCCGTCAAGTACGCCGATTCATTGGTCGGCGACTTGGAAGACGAACCAGTGGTGGCCAGTGGCGAGACGAGCGACTTTGACGACGAATTTGATCCAGAAACCACCGCCGAGCACCATGGTGCCGACGAATATGGCGATGCCCAACTCGAATCCGAAACCGACGCGCGGATCGACGATCCGGTACGCATCTATCTGATGCAAATGGGCGAGATCGCGCTGCTCTCGCGCGACGAAGAAGTGTCGGCCGCCAAGCAGATCGAAAAGACGCGTCGCCGCTACCGCGATGCCAGCCTGGCCAACGACTTTGTGCTGCAAGGCGCAGTGACCTTGCTCCGTAAGGTGCGCGATGGCGAACTGCGGCTCGATCGCACTATCGAGGTCTCGGTGACCGACGCGGGCGCCAAGCGCCGCATCCTGGCCAAGCTCGGTCCCAATCTCAAGACGCTCGATCACCTGCTCCAGCAGAACCAGGTCGACTTCCGCACCTCGTTGTCGCGGCGCGCCACCAGGTCGGAACGCCGCGCGGCCTGGCGCCGGCTGGTCATGCGACGGCACAAAGCCGTGCGCCTGGTCGAAGAGCTTGGCCTGCGCACCCAGCGCTTGCAGCCGCTCTTGGACAAACTCAAGGAAATCTCGCGGCGGATGGATTCGGTGCTCGAACAGCTTCATGAGGCCGAGTTCGATCAACAGTTCGACAAGGCCGACGTGCTGCGGCACGAACTGCGCTACCTCATGAAGGTCACGCTCGAAAGCCGCACCACCTTGCACCGGCGCGTCGAGCGCACCGGCGAGTTGCAATACAACTACGACGCCGCCAAGCGCGTGCTGTCGGCGGGCAACCTGCGCTTGGTCGTCTCCATCGCCAAGCGCTATCGCAATCGCGGCCTCAGCTTCTTGGACTTGATCCAAGAGGGCAACACCGGCCTGATGCGCGCCGTCGACAAGTTCGAGCACAAGCGCGGTTTCAAGTTCTCCACCTACGCCACCTGGTGGATTCGACAGGCCATCACCCGCGCCATCGCCGATCAAAGCCGCACCATCCGCTTGCCGGTGCATATGATCGAAACCATGAGCAAGCTGCGCAACATCACCCGCGAGTTCTTGCAGACCAAGGGGCGCGAGCCCAATGTCGAGGAAACCGCGGAGGCCACCGGGCTGTCGCTCGACGACGCCCGCTGCGTGCTCAAGATGACGCGGCATCCGCTGTCGCTCGATCAGGCGGTCGGCGACAACGACGATAGCTCGTTCGGCGAATTCGTCGAGGATAAGCGCGACGAAGATCCGCTCTACGACGTCAATCAAGAGCATCTCAAGCAACGCATCCAGCAAGTGCTCGACAGCCTCAATTATCGCGAACGCGAAATCCTCCGCCTGCGCTACGGCCTGGCCGACGGCTACTCCTACACGCTCGAAGAAGTCGGCAAGATCTTCTCCGTCACGCGCGAACGCGTTCGCCAGATCGAGGCCAAAGCGGTGCGCAAGTTGCAACATCCGGTGCGCTCGCGCGAGCTGTCGGGCTTTATCGAAGGGTTCGACATCACGCTGACGCACAGCCTGCTCGACGTGCCCCCCTTGGCCGCCGAGTAACGCCGTCCGCCGACTAACCGCTGTCCCAGCTTGTCAGTTCGGGCGCGATCTTGGCCAGTTGCTGGCCAGTGTAGCGCACGATCTGACCGCTGGTCTTCAGCGTCAACGCGTGCCGCAATATCTCGCTCGTCTGGCTCCGCGTCAGTCGGCCCACCAGGTCCTTGATGGTCGATATGAAGGCGGGGCTCATGCTGAAGCTGCGCAGCCCCATGCCGTGGAGCAGCAAAAACGCCCGTGGGTTGCCCGCCATCTCGCCGCACAATGTCACCGGCTTGCCCACCCGGTCGCAAGCGCGAATCACGTCGTGCAGCACGCGCAGCACCGCCGGGCTGAGCGGCTGACAGAGATGATTCACCTTGGGGTTGTCGCGGTCGGCCGCCATCAGGTATTGCACCAGATCGTTGGTTCCGATCGACACAAAGTCGACCACCTCCAACAGCGACTCAATGCAGATCGCGGCGGCCGGCACTTCGATCATCAGGCCAATGGGCAACTCGCCGGCTGGCTTGCCTTCGGATTCCAGCGCCCGGCGCGCGCGGCGGACCATGCCCCGCACACGACGCATCTCTTCCAGCGTGGTGATCATGGGAAACATGATCCGCACGTCTTGCGACTCTCCGTTTTCTGGCGCCGCCGCGCGCAGGATGGCGCGCAATTGCTTGCTGAAAAAATCGGGATGCTCGAACGACAACCGAATCGACCGCCAACCGAGGAAGGGATTCGCCTCGCGGCTGTGCCCTAGATACGGAATGGTCTTGTCTCCGCCCAGGTCCAGCGTGCGGATCGTCACGCGCCGCTGCGGCGCCGCGTTGATCACCTGTCGATACGCCTGGTACTGCTCCTCCTCGTCGGGCACGTCGGCATGCGTGAGAAAGAGATACTCGGTGCGAAACAGCCCCACGCCAGCCGCCCCCATCTGCACCGCGCTGGTGGCGTCGAGCACGTGATTGACATTGGCCAGCAAGTCGACTGGCTGTCCATCGGCCGAGATGGCGGGCTTTTCTCGATTGGCCGCCAGATGATGCTTGAGATTGACAAACTCGCGCTGCAGCTTGCGGTAGGCGCTCGCCGTTTCCGAATCGGGATTGATAATCACATGCCCGTCGCGGCCGTCGACCACCACCGTGTCGCCGTTGCGCAGTGCGCGCAACACGCCGCGCACGCCCGACACCGCCGGCACGCCGCGTCCGCGGGCCAAGATCGCCGCGTGGCTGGTGCGGCCCCCGGTTTGGGTGACGATGCCCACCACTTCGTGGTCGCCCAAGGTCACCGCGTGCGACGGCAACAGTTCGTTGGCGATTAGCACGACCGGCCCGGCCAGTTCCTTGGAATCGGGCCGTAGCGCCTCCGAAACATGCGCGCTCAATCGCAAGATCACGTCGCGCACGTCGGTCAGCCGTTCGCGCAGGTACTCGTCCTCGGTGCGGCGAAACAAATTGGTGTACTCGGCCAACAGTCGCCGCAGCGCCGCCGGCGCCGACATCGCTTCTTTGGCGATCCAATTGCGCACTTTGCCGGTGAAGGCCGGATCGCGCAGGATCGTTTCGTGCATCTGAAAGATCGCCGCTTCCGATTGCCCGACTTGCGTGGCGACCTTTTGATGCAAAGCGTGCAGGTCGAGCGCCGTCTTTTCGCACCCCTCGTCGTACCGCTTCAGCTCCTCGTAAATCTGCGATCGGGCCAGCGGTTCGCGGTCGCGGACGTAGATGTCGTCCACGCAGTAGGCAATGCCGACTGCCACGCCGGGCGAAACCGCAATCCCTTTGCGCATGTTCTGCATTCTTTGCGGCCGACCTACTGGGGACGGTTGCTGGATTAGCGCCTGGCGACTCTGTGGCAGCATTATGCGGGCAGCCGGCGCGGCACAGTCGATATGGCAGCGCCGCCCTCAATTTACCATTACGCCGGCGGCCGAGGAGATCTGGCCATCACCGCGCAGCGTAAGTTGTCTAGTTTGTAAGATTTGCGCATGGGATCGCCTGCCGGCCGTGTTGCCAGAACCGGACCCGATTGACTCCTGCGCAAATGCCAGCCGGACACTTGCGAGTAGTTGGGCGCTTAGACCGCTGCCGATCTTGTTATCCCTTGCGCTGTTGGACTTTAGCGGTTGAGGCAAATGGGCGAACCCGTTATATTTTGCGTCTCTGTTCACGCGTTTGACACCTGCGCCAACTGGCGAGTTTTGGCCCGCTTTCGAGCATGCGATTTGCGCTCATCGATCGAGTTCTGGAGCTGGAGCTCGGCAGTCGAATTGTCGCCGTTAAAAATCTTTCGCTCGCGGAAGAGTACCTGGCCGACCATTTTCCCGGCTTTCCAGTCATGCCGGGCGTGCTCATGCTGGAGGCCATGACCCAGGCCAGCGCTTGGCTGATCCGCGCGACCGAAGATTTTCGGCATAGCATCGTGGTCCTCCAGGAGGCGCGCAACATCAAGTACGGCAGCTTTGTCGAACCTGGCCAGACGCTGCGCATCTCGGCCGAGATCATCGATCAGGACGACCGCCAGACGCGTCTCAAGACGCAAGGCCTGGTCGGCGATCAGAGCACGGTTTCCGCCCGCTTGACACTGGTTCGCTACAACCTTGCCGACACCGATCCCGCCAAGGCCGACAACGACACCGTGATGATCGAAGATCTCAAGAGTCAGTTTGCCCAATTGCGCCGCGCGCCGCTGGCCTCCGCCCCATGACGCGCCGCGCTGGCGCCGCTGGCGCAAGCACAATCCAATTTCTGCCGATACCAAACACGCTTACCGACCCACTGACAAAAAAGCCGATCATAAAACTAATTGCCGTCACAGTTCTTGCGCGCGGTGCGCCAGCAACCATACACGCCAGGCGTCCTTCAAGCGGCCGTCGAACATTGGATCAGGAGGTTTGAACCAAACATGCCCGCCACACAGGAAGAAATCTACGACAAGATCAAGTCGTCCCTGGTCGATGCCCTCGGCGTCGATGACGACGAGGTGACTCCCGAAGCCACGCTCACTGGCGACCTGGGCGCCGAATCGATCGACTTTCTCGACATCGTCTTCCGCCTCGAAAAGGCGTTCAACATCAAGATTCCGCGCGGCGAGTTGTTCCCCGAAGGGCTCATGACCGACGAGCAGTACGTGAAGGACGGCAAGTTCACCACCGCCGGCATCACCGAACTGCGCAAGCGCATGCCGTTCGCCGATATCGACGCCTTCGCCGCCAACCCGGTGGCCCGCGAATTCGGCAACCTGTTCACCGTCGGCATGGTGACCAGGTACATCGCCAGCAAGGTCAACGCCTAACCATCTCACTCGCAAGTCACCCGCCATGCGCTGGATTTGGATCGACCGGTTCATTGAGTTCGAAAGCGGTCAGCGCGCGCGGGCGATCAAAAACGTGAGTCTGGCCGAAGAGCATTTGCACGACCACTTCCACGGCTTTCCCATGATGCCGGCGTCGCTCATCTTGGAGGGGCTCGCGCAAACCGGGGGCATCCTGGTCGGCGAGGCGCGCGGCTTTCAAGACAAGGTCATTCTGGCCAAGGTGCCGCGCGTGGCTTTTCACTTTCCGGTCGTGCCGGGAGACACGCTCACTTATACCGCCACGCTCGAATCGGCCAGCGCCGAGGGCGCCCGCGTCGCCGCCACCGCGCACGTTGGAGAGCGGCTGCAAACGGAGGCCGAGATCGTCTTCGCCAACTTGGCCGGCGATCAGCAATCGGCCGAATTTTTCGATCCCCAGAGCTTTGTCTTCACCATGAAGCTGCTCGGCGTCTTCGACGTGGGTCGCGGAACCACCGGCATCCCCGATCCGCCGGGCGTCGCCGCGCTACGCGCTCGCGGCTAGCCGCGCGGGGGCGCGTGACGCCGAGAGCGCCGATAACCGTGGAAGCCCCATAGCACAGGGAACATCGTCATGCGACGACGCGTTGTCATCACCGGCATCGGTTGCGTCACCCCGCTCGGCAGCGAGGTCGACGATGTGTGGCGCCGCGTGCTCGCCGGCGAGTCGGGCGTCGGCCCCATGACCCTGTTCGACGCCAGCAACTTTCCCACCAAGATCGCCGCCGAGGTCAAAGACTGGGACGTCTCCGACGTGGGCGAAGACCCGAACACCTGGCGCCTCCGCAGCCGGCATACGCAGTTTGCCGTCGGCGCCGCCAAAAAGGCCTATGCCGACTCGGGGTTGCCAGACACCTTGTCCGACCCGACCCGCTTTGGCGTCTATCTCGGCAGCGGCGAAGGACAGCAAGATTTCGAACGCTTCACCAACATGATGGTGGCCGCGCTCGATGGCCCAGAGTTGAACATCGCCCGGTTCACCAAGGTGGGCCTGGAACAGCTCGATCCGTTGTTCGAGCTGGAGCAAGAGCCGAACATGCCGTCCAGCCATCTGGCCGCGATCCTCGGCGCGCAGGGCCCCAACGCCAACTGCCTGACCGCATGCGCCGCCAGCAGCCAGGCCCTTGGCGAGGCGTGCGAGATGATTCGCCGCGGCGACGCCGACCTGATGCTCTCCGGCGGCGCGCACAGCATGATCCATCCCTTCGGCATCACCGGCTTCAACCTGCTGGGCGCTCTCTCCACCCGCAACGACGAGCCGGCCAAGGCCAGTCGCCCGTTCGATCGCCACCGCGACGGCTTCGTGATTGGCGAAGGCGCCGCCATGCTCATTCTGGAAGAACTCGACCACGCCCGCGCCCGCGACGCCAAGATCTATGGCGAGATCACCGGCTACGGCTCGACCGCCGACGCCTTTCGCATCACCGACATCCACCCCGAGGGGCGCGGCGCCGCCCGCTGCATTTCGCTGGCCTTGGAAGACGCGGGGCTCAATCCTGGGGACGTGCACTACATCAACGCGCACGGCACCAGCACGTCGGTCAACGACAAGGTGGAATCGCTCGCCATCAAGCGGGCGCTCGGCGACCAGGCGTATCAAACCCCCGTCTCCAGCACCAAGAGCATGATGGGGCACCTGATCGCCGCCGCCGGCGCCACCGAACTGATCCTTTGCCTGATGGCGATCCGCGACAATGTGCTGCCGCCGACGATCAATCTCGAAACGCCCGACCCCGACTGCGACCTCGACTACATCCCCAACCAACCGCGACCGGCGCGCTGCGATCACGCGCTGTCGAACAGCTTTGGCTTTGGCGGGCAAAACATCACCCTCGCCGTCTCCCGCTTCACGGGCTAGGGCGCTGCCTCTGCTTCGAGCCGCAACAATACGCATTGGTTGTTTCCGACGATTGCGGCGTAATTGCCCTCGCCGGCGCCTCGATACGGAGAGCCGTCCAGAGTGAAGATATTTGGCTCAAAGTCGCCGCAGCGCTTGAGACGGTCGCCGGCAATGCGAAAGACGCCGCCGTTTGTGATCAGATACTGTTCTCCCTGATGACGGACCATTGCGGCGCCCCGGCCACCCGCTCTATCGAATGTTTTGATGATCGCGGGGCTTTTCGAATCGCTGACGTCTAATAGCAAGGCGTCCGCTGTGCGCCACCGATCAACCAGCACCAACAGACGGTTCTCAGTTGGCGTAAAGAGGTGGTACGGACTGTCTTCAAGCGGGACAAAGCCACTTCTGATCAGTTTCTCAGGATGCGTCGCATCGTAGATCGCGATTCCGGCGCGATCGCTATTGTCGTTTGGCGTCTCGCCGACATACAACCGTGCTCCACTTGCGCAACCAGTGCAATTGGTCGCGTCTGTCTGCATCGATCCCAATAGCCGCGGATGACTGGGGATCGAACAATCAAAACTGTCGACCGCGCCGTCGCATAACAAGAAAATTCGGCTCCCCGCAAGCACGATGGCGCGACTTACTCTCACGCGGGGCTCATCCCTTCCAAAGAGTCCCAACAATCGTGGCTCGTCCGGGCGTTGCAGCGAATAGGCGACCAGCTTGCCATGTGAAGTCAACAACAGCGTGTCGCCCAGAATTTGGATGTCGTGGCCATCGCCGGCAAGTTCGATCCTGCGCTCCAAATTTGGTGGGAGGTCCACGTCGGCGGGATCGACACGAAACACCCAGAGGTGGCCACTCCGATCCAACACATAGACCCACGGTAACCGCATGGCGACCGCTCGAAACGTACCGTCGGCAGGAGCAAGCATACTCGTCGACAGAGTCGCGACAGTTTCGACTGTCAGCGCAAGATCATCCGGTTCCTGCTCATAGAGCGGCGGGCGGAATCGCGAGACTGTGTCGGTTGCATCAAACCACACAACATACGAACGGTCGTCTGGGCGAAAGATGAAGCCGGGGCCATACCACTCATATTGCCAAACTTCAAACTCAGCCGACGTGGTCCCATCGGCGTGTTGGATCGCGCCAAGGGTAGCCACGTTGCCACGACTGCCCAAGAGGCGTTCGACTTCGGCCTTGGACATGCCTTTCCGCAGCTTTCTCCAACCTTCGCGATCGACGCGCGGCGCTGGGCCGCCTTGAAACATCCCGGAAAAATCGAACTGAAAAAACTCGTCGACCATCAATCCGCCCAGCACCGGAAATGCCAGGCCAACCAGCCAGCAGTTGAATAAGGTCATCAGCGCCAAAGCCTGAAATCGCGTGGCCCTGTTTCGATGACGCCACCAAAAGATCGCCAATAGTAAGACGGCCACGAAGTTGCCTGCCCACAGCGTAAGTGACTTGCCCCATCCCGCCTCGCTAATCGCGGAAGTGGCGTCAATTGCGCAGTACACCAAGCACAACAGCGCACATATCGCCAACAAGATCGGCGCCCGCAAGGGAATTGGCCCCGGCCAACGCCGTGTGACGAGAAAAGCGGACGTGACAACGGTTGCTGAAATCCCGATCGCGATGATTGCCCAGATTTCATTCAAGTCAAACAGCGACATCGCGACCACCCAAATGAGTGGAAAGACGATTTCCAGTGACAAAACGGCAACGCCGATTGCGGCAGGCAGCGCACTTGCGACGACGATGAGCGCCGCGGCGATCACCGCAGAGCGCGCTGTTGGTCGCACGCCGCGCGCTGCCTGCGGTGTGCAAGCGCGCTCCATCGCGATGCATGCCGGCATGACCATTGCCAGAAAGGTGATCGTCGCCGCGCGCGTATCACTCCCCAACCAACGAAAGAGGCCAAAGGTCGCGCCGAACAATACGACCAGCCAAAAAAGTCCCCGCAGGCTGATTTGCGGACGACGGAAAGAAACCTGTTCCACTCGGCACCCCCGGACCGCATCGGTATTTGTTATTCAATCTACCGCGCCAGTGTGGGCTTCGATACCGCCGGGAAATGACGCCGCTGGCAGATAACTGGCGAAACTTTTTTGACTCTCCGCGCCAGTGGGTTAGATACCTCTAGCGACATGCGCGGGGTTGTCTCGCGCGACTTTTTCCGCAAAGAAGAGCACCGATGGATCGCAGCGATTCGACCGCTCCCGGTTTCAGCCAGTCGTCGCTGGAGCGCCAGGTGGGCGAACTGGAGCGGCGGCGCCAGTTGCGCGAGCAGCAACTAGCGCTCCGCCAGCAGGCCGTGCCCGACCGTGTCTCCGCGCAAAATTGGGGCACCTATTCGGTCTGGCGGCGCCGTCCCCCGGCCTAGCAGCCAGCAGAGCGCCGGCTTCACCCGGGCCGGCGGCAACTTGTCGGCGGCGGGCGCTGTCCGCTATCCTGAGTGAGCTTTGTGCCGTGGCGCCCGTTGCTGGCCCCGCGGCCCGCAAGCGCCCGTGGCGCAATTGGATAGCGCATCGGTCTTCGGAACCGAGGGTTGCAGGTTCGAATCCTGCCGGGCGTATTTCACCCGTCCTACCGAGGATCGCGACCCCTCACTCCAACGGCCCGGCCGGCTTCTACCGGTCGGACTCTGCGATCTGCCAATGCT
The DNA here is from genome assembly GCA_019694455.1 of Pirellulales bacterium. Classification (NCBI taxonomy): domain Bacteria; kingdom Pseudomonadati; phylum Planctomycetota; class Planctomycetia; order Pirellulales; species Pirellulales bacterium. The sequence goes on along the minus strand of JAIBBY010000018.1, from coordinate 5,586 downwards.
GGCTCAAAGCGCTGATCCAGTTCGCCAGTCATGGGCTACCTGCTTGCGGCTCATCGTCACGGCGGCCGTCCTTGGCGGGCGCCTCGTTGCGGCGCAAGTAGCGGCCGGCGCTGCCGATCCGCCAAAGAATCCCCAACTTCCCGGCTTCGTCAAAGGTTATACCTGGGGCTGGCCGGGCGTACGCGGCGATTATTTGGGCGCCGCGCCGAACGAATCGTTGCGGCAGCTGACGGCAACAGGAACAGAGTGGATCGCCCTGGCGTTCTTGGGCCACATGGAGACTCAGCGTTCCACTGAAATACTGTTTTCCACGCGCAACAAAGAAATGATCACCGATGGAGAGCTTCGTCGGGCAATCCGCTTGGCCCGCAATCATCGGTTCAAGATCATCCTCAAACCGGTCGTCGACTGCCGCAACGGAGTCTGGCGGGCATTGATCGACTTCCCCGACAAGCGCGATTGGGAAAGCTGGTGGGCGAACTACGAACGCTTTCTTCTCCACTATGCCAAAATAGCCGCGGACACGCGCTGCGAAATGTTTTGCGTCGGCTGCGAAATGTATTCCACGGTGAAATTCGAACAACAGTGGCGGCGCGTCATCACCGCAGTTCGAAAAGTCTACAAAGGCCCGATCGTCTACAACGCGAACACCGGTCTGGCTGGCAACATCAAGTGGCTCGACGCGCTCGATATCATTGGCGTTGGCGCGTATTATCCGGTCGGCGCCAGGCGCGACACCTCGCTCGAACACATGCTGAACGCTTGGCGACCGATTCGTCAAACTCTCCGCGCCTTGAGCGAGAAGGCCGGCAAGCCGATCCTCTTCATGGAAATCGGCGTCCGCAGTGCCGCCACTTGCTCGGCTTTCCCCTCTGATTGGAAGCAGACTCAACTGCCGTACGACGGCGCCGAGCAGGCCCGATACTATGAGGCGGCGCTAAATTCGTTTTGGAACGAGCCCTGGTTTTTGGGCTACTGCTGGTGGGATTGGCCTGCGCGGCTCTACGACAAAAAACAAGCGCAGGGAGACACGAGCTTCTGCGTATACGGCAAGCCGGCCGAACAAACTCTCAGTGGCTGGTATTCCAAACCGCGCCCGGCCCAATCGCCGCGCCCATAGCGCTTGCTAGCTCCGCACATCCGCTCGACTCCGTTCTTCGGACGACGCAGGCGCCGGCCAGACGTGGATGCCGGGCGACAGTCACGAGACCGATTCGAGATCTTTGGCCCGATGGCGAAACCAAGGAATGATTAAGGAACTCGATACCGTGGTGCTGACGGTCGACCTGCGCGAGCTGGGCCTCCTACGCGGCGACGTCGGCACGGTCGTCTTGCTGCACGGCGATGCGGGCTACGAGGTGGAGTTTGCCAGCCTCAAGGGGGAGACGTTGGCCGTCGTTTCGCTGGCCGCCAGCCAGGTGCGCCCCTTGGGCGAGCGAGAGATTGCCCAAGCGCGAGCATTGGACGCGGCGGCTCGCTAGCCGCCTTTGCTCCTGTCGCGCAGAGGCAAAGCGGTCATTGTCACTTCACAACGACGGTCGCTTGATAGGTCATGAACTCCAGATTCTCGGTGGCGACGCCGCTTCCGCGCTCAACGCTCCAGGCCCTTCCCACGAGCGGCCCCAGGGCATGGAACGCGGCCTGCTCGCCCCTGTCCACGTCGCCGTTATCGTCCCTGTCTCGATGGTCACTTTCTCGAACATACACATCCATGATCGTCTCTCCTTCGCGACGGACGGGCAGCCAATCCATGTGGTTCCATACGCGGAGGACTTGCTGTTGGGTCGCGTTGGCGTTCATGTCATTGAACTTCGACCGATAGACCTCTTTGCCATCCAGCAAGAATCGGCAGATGAATATCGGCGCATTGCATTCGCCAAAGCAAATGCCGAACCACTCCGTGCAGCGCCCGCTAAACTCTGGTCCGCCGCCGACATGGTGAAACGTCAGCACCCCGTCGTCGCCCGAAGCCGGCGCACGGCCTTCCGCATAGTCGGTCACCGGATAATGAAAGAAGTTGGCGCCTTGTTCGTTCTCGACGCGAAGTTGGACGCCAGGGATTGGGGCGCCTTCGCTGTCGACAAACCGAATTTGGTATTCGACTTGCCCGAATCCGCCATCCCAAACCATGACCGGCATGCCACCGACCAGCGCCGCCGCGAGCGCGCTGATTCCGGCAATTATGAGGAAGAGCCGTTTACGTGACATGCGGTTTCTCCAACCGCCATCGTAACGCGCAACCGTGGATTCCACGGCCAAAATGTGGCCTCCGCCCGTCAAGTCACGCCTCGCTCTGCGAGCAGGGACGCGATAAAACTGCCGAGTTGAGAAACGTATTTTGGTGAGGTCGATTCCGGACCGTTTCTGCTTCCCCCCCCCTCATGCACCCGGCCTATTTCCAAACGCGGTTTCGTCTGCCCGGCGCCGAGCCGGAATGGCCCCACCAGTTCGTCATCGTCTCCGCCTATGCCACCACCGGCCAACAGTGGACCGACGCCGAAAATCAAGCGGCCGACCGCCGCCTGCAAGCGGATCTGGCTAGCCGTGGCCATTGGCACTGCCGCGTCACTGGGTTTTCTCCCGCCACCGGTCACGCCGAACCGAGCTTTGCCGCCGATATTTCCCTGAGCGAAGCCCGCCAGCTTGGCGCGCGCTTTCATCAAGACGCCATCTATCACGTCGCGGGCGATCAGTTGTCGGTCGTCCATTGCCAGGGGCCGGCCGAACTGGTCGACGTCGGCCCCTTCCGCGAGCGGGTGCATGCCGGCGGCGGCCAGTGACCATCGCCAACCGGCATGGTCTGGTAAGATGTCGCGGCGCCGAACGCCACACGAAAGGGAACGACGCATGGACGACGCGCCACTGTGCTTGCGACCCGACCCCGAGGCTGCCGGGGTCTTTCTGCTCGATGTGTATCGCATCCGCACCGAGGAGGGAGACATCGTCATCTTCGGCAGGTTCAATGCCGAGCATCTGACGAGCGCCGCGGCGTTCATCGCCGAGGCGCGGCGGCAGCAACTCGACCCGACAGACGACGAGTTGCAAGCGATCTGGAAGGCCTGGGCGCACGACCAGGACCAGATCAATCAACGCGGCGACTGACGGGCGCCGCCGTCACACGCTGGCCTTGCTCGAGCGTTTGGCAAACAGGCCACGCGCGGCCACTAGCGCCTGCGCCAACGTCTCGACTTCATCGGCCGTGCTGTACAGGTAAAAACTCGCCCGGGCCGTTGCCGCCAGCCCCAACCGCTTGTGCAACGGCATCGCGCAGTGGTGTCCCGCGCGGATCGCCACGCCATGCTGATCTAGCACCTGCGCCACGTCGTGCGCATGCACTCCCTCGACCACAAAGCCGATGATGCCCGCCTTGTGCTCGGGCGCCGGGCCCAAGATGCGCACCCCATCGATCTGACTCAATCGCTCGTGCGCCAGGCGCGTCAGCGCGCGTTCGTGGGCGGCAATGGCGGCCAAGCCCACGCCGTTCAAATAATCGATCGCGGCGCCCAGCCCAATGACCGGCGCGATCGGTGGGGTGCCCGCCTCGAATTTGGCTGGCAACTCGGCCGGGATATAGCCTTCGGTGGTGACGCGGCGAATCATGTTGCCGCCCCCCAAAAACGGCGGCATCGCGTCGAGCAGTTCCGCCCGTCCCCACAACACGCCCACGCCCGACGGCCCCAGCATCTTATGGCCGCTGAAGGCCACAAAGTCGGCGCCAAGCTGTTGCACATCCAGCGGTTCGTGCGGCGCGCTCTGCGCCACGTCGATCAACGTCGCCGCGCCCACCGCGCGGGCACGCGCCACGATCTCGGCCACCGGGTTGATTGTGCCCAGCACGTTCGAAACAGCGGTCACCGCCACCATCCGCGTCCGCTCGGTGAGCAGCCGATCGAAGGCCTCCCGGTCCAAGCGGCCATCGTCGGCGATCGGGCAAAACCGCACAGTGGCCCCCGTCCGCGCGGCCGCGTCGTGCCACGGCACAATGTTGGCGTGATGCTCCAACTCGGTGAGCAGTATTTCATCGCCCGATTGCAGGAACGCGTCTCCCCAACTGCGCGCCACCAGGTTGATCGACTCGGTGGCGCCGCGCGTGAAAATCACCTCCTCGCGCGCCGGCGCGTGGATGAAGCTTTGCGTCTTGTCGCGGGCCTGCTCGAACAGGTCGGTCACCCGGTCGCTCAGCCAATGAATGCCACGGTGGACATTGGCGTACGACTGCTCGTACACCTCGGCGACCGTCTGAATCACCTGCCGCGGATGCTGGGTGGTGGCGGCGCTATCCAGATAGGCCAGCGGCGCCCCGCTGGGGGTTCGCGTGGCCAGAATCGGAAAATCGGCGCGAATCCGTGTGGTGTCTAGCGGCGGGGTGTCCAGCGCCGATGCGGCATCGCGGCTCATGTCGTGGTTCGCTCGCTCACAGGTTTGCCTTGCTCGTCATTGCCCATCCTACCAATCTGCCCCGGCGAAAAGTTCGCACACCTCGGATTCATCGTGAGTAGCCCACGAGTTGGCGCAAATCATTGAAGTCGCGTCAACTTGCGGCCGATAATTTGGATGTAATTATCCTATTTAGCCGCCAGGGGTCAAACTCCGAACCCCCGGTGGTCCACCGAGGCGTCTGGTTGCCCGAGGTCGGCGAATGTCACTCCCTCCCGTCGTCCAGGTCTCTTCCACCGTGATCCCGTTGCCGGTGATAGCGAATCCCTTGGACGGCACAGCGCCGGCTTTGGGCGACCGGCCTCGCTCGCGCATCACCGCGCGCATCGACGCCATCACTCGCATTCCGCCTGAGTACCGCCGCGTCGATCCGCCAATTCCGCGCAGCGTAAAGATCGAGCTGACGGCCCGCTGCGATCTGAACTGTTTCTTCTGCGCCACCGCCAAACGGCTGCGCAACAAGGCCGATATCGATCTCGATTTCTACCGGCAGATCGTCCGCCAGATGCGCGACGACGGCGTCGAGGAGCTAGGCGTCTTTTATCTCGGCGAGTCGTTTCTCTGTCCGTGGTTGCCAGAGGCCATTCGCTACGCCAAAGAAGAGTGCGGCTATCCGTATGTCTTCCTCACCACCAACGGCCGGCTCGCCACGCCCGACCGCATTCGCGACTGCATGGCCGCCGGGCTGGATAGTCTCAAATTCAGCTTCAACAGCGCCACGCCCGAGCAGTTCCACGAAGTCACGCGCGTCAAGGCGAGCGACTTTCACACCATCATCGACAACATCCGTGGCGCGTTTGCCGTGCGCGAGCAGGGAGGCTTCCGCTGCGGTCTGTACGCCTCCAGCATCCGCTACGACGGCGAGCAACTCACCCGCATGCAAGAGGCGGTCGCGCAGATCGAGCCATTCGTCGACGAGCACTACTGGCTGCCATTGTATGGACAGGCCGGTCTGACCGCGGGCGCCGGCGGCACGCGCCCCGTGGCCGGCAACCCTGGCCGGCTCGACGCCATGCGCGAACCGATCCCTTGCTGGTCGATCTTCACCGAGGGGCACATCACGTTTGACGGTCGGCTGTCGGCCTGCTGCTTCGACCACGACGGCCGCTTCAGCATGGGCGACCTCACCACCACTTCGTTCGCCGAGGC